>JBIKTP010000429.1:0-3602 GCA_044348035.1 Burkholderiaceae bacterium | reverse complement strand
ACCTTCGCTACCAACCCATCTGGTGATTCCGTGATCACGCCAGCGCAGATCACCGCCATTACCAATACCGGTACCTCCGTGGTGCTGCAGGCGCACAACGACATCACGCTGCGGGCTGGCTCGGACATCGTCACGAACAACCCGGGCGGCAATGGCGGCGACCTCACGCTGCAGGCGGGCCGCAGCATCGTGCTGAATTCGAGCATCACCACCGACAACGGCAACCTGACCGTGGTCGCCAACGAGACGGTCGCCCATGGGGTGGTGGCGATCCACCGAGAAGCAGGAATGGCTTCGATCAGCATGGCCGACGGAACGGCCATCCATGCCGGCACCGGCAATGTCGACCTGCAACTGGCAAGTGGTAGCGGCCATGCGGGCGAGACCCTGGCCAACGGCACCGTGCTGCTGCGCAGCGTCACCGCCACCAACCTGGCGGTGATGGCACCGCAAGGCGGCATCCAGATCGGTGCCGCGAATGCCGCCGTGGCCAGCAACATCGTGCTGAGCGGTGATGCAACCCTGGAATCGGCATCGGCGGTTGCCTTGCTGGGCGGTGCGCCCGGCGCGTTCGCGCAACTGTCCGCCGACAACAGCATCACCGTCACATCGCCGACGCTCACGCTTGTCAATGGCCGCTCGTTCGCGCGGATGCTGGTGCCGACCCAGTCGACACCCATCACGGTTTCGGGGCTGACGTCTGGCTACTTCCCGGTGTCCGGGTTCGAGTTCACCGGTCTGGACGCGGCCCCGGCAACGCAGGAGCCGGGCCCGATCCTGGCGATGAACCCGGTTCCCGTCTTCGTCGAGGTGACAACTCCGCTCCAGGCGGAGAAGAAGGAAGAGCCTGAAATCGCAGTCGACGCCGGCGAGACCTGCCAGTAAATGCACCGGGAACGCACCATGAACATGACCACTTCACACGTCCTGTTGCTGACAGCCCTGATCCTGCCGCCGGTGCTGCATGCCGCACCGGCCGGGGAGGTGGAGTTTGCCAAGGGGGTCGGCGCTGCCACGGCCAGCGGCAAGGGCCCGCGCGTGCTGAGCCAGGGGGTTCCTATCGAGGCCGGCGATACGGTCACGCTCGGCTCCAACAGCTTCGCCGTCGTCAAGCTGACCGACGGCACCCGCATGACGCTGCGCCCCAACACGGCCGTCAAGTTCGAGGACTATGCGTTCCGCCAGCAGGACAAGCCGGACAGCCTCGTCACCAGCCTGCTGCGAGGCGGCGTGCGCATGGTGACAGGCCTGATCGCCAAGGGCTCTCCCTCTGCCGCGAAGCTGACCACGGCCACGGCCACCGTGGGGATACGGGGCACCGACTTCGACGCGCGCATCTGCCGTAGCGACTGCGCCAGCGATGCATCCCGGATCTCCCAGCCCTCCGAGGTGTCGAATGTGGCCGCCAGCGCCCGCGTGACCGCGATGCAGGGGCCGGTGTCGGCAGTGAATGCCGCCGGGGATCGGCGCGTGGTGGCCACTGGCGGCCCGATGTATGCAGGCGACGTGCTGGAGACCGCCAGCAACGGGCACGCAGTGCTTGTGTTTCGCGACAACACCAAGGTAACCGTGCAGCCGCGCTCCCAGTTCAAGGTCGAGAACTTCGTCTATGCCAGCGACAATCCGTCCGACGGCTCTGTGGTGTTCGGCCTGCTGCGCGGCGGCATGCGGGTGCTGAGCGGGCTGGTAGGCAAGGCCCGGCCGCAGGCGGTGCGCATGAACACCCCCACGGCGACCGTCGGCATCCGGGGCACCGGGGTGGATATCGTCAGCGAACCGGAAAGCTGCGCGCAAGCCGGTGGTGCGCCGGAGTGCACGCTGGTCACCACCTGGGAGGGCGAGGGCGTCCTGAACCCGGGTGGCCCGAACGAATTCGCGGTGCCGGTGGGTGTGTTTGTCGTGCAGGACAGCAGCAGCGGCGTGCCGCGTCTGTTGCCAGTGCCGCCGCCCGCGCTGCAGAACCTGCCAACGCCCCGGCCCGACAGCGTGCCAGCGAATGCGCAGGACCTGTTCAGTGCCCAGGAAATCAATGAAAGCGATGCAGGCCTTTTCGTGTTCTCGCGCGATGGGCACCTGTCCATCACGACCAGCGACCGCTCGATCGACATCGCGCGTGGCGAAACCGGTTTCCTGAACTCCGATGGCACCCGGCTTCTGCGCTCGCTTGTCACGCCGAATTTCCTGGAGTTCGACTTCATTCCCCGGCCCGACCGGTTCAACCCCAGCACGGCACGCCTGCTGGACCTGGCGGGCGCGTTCCGTGTCAAGGCCGCCGTGTGCCGCTAAAGGACTGACCCACCATGCAGATTCGCAAGCACTACCACCGCACACCGGTCATGGCCCTGCTGCTCGCAGGCGCTGGGCTTGCGGCGCAGGCGCAGGCCCCTGCCGGCACCGCTGCGGCGGCCGACGAGGAAGCGCGTTTCACCGTGACCGGCTTTTCGTTGCTCGGTGACAACCCGCTGCCGGCCGACCTGACCGAGCGCACGCTGGCTCCGTTTGCGGGCGAGCACACCGGCATCGAACGCCTGCAGCAGGCTGCCCTGGCGCTGGAGGCCTTGCTGCGTGAGCGTGGATTCGGCTTTTATCGGGTGGTGTTGCCGCCGCAGGACATCGGTGGCGTCATCAAGCTCGAGATGTTCCGCTTCACGCTGGGCACCATCGAGGTCAAGGGCAACCAGTTCTTCGCCAACGAGAACATCCTGGCCAGCGTGCCGCAACTGGTCGCAGGCGTCTCTCCGAATACGCAGCAGCTCGCGCGCGATCTGGCCGTCGCCAACGAGAACCCGAGCAAGCGGGCCAATGTGACATTCAAGCAGGGAACGATTTCCGACACCATCGATGCCACCATCGATGTCACCGACTCGCGCACGGTGAGCGCCTTCCTGTCCGCCAGCAACATCGGCAACCTGGCCACCGGTCATGGCAGGGTGACCGCGGGCATCTCGCACGCCAACCTGTTCGACCGGGACCACCAGGCCACGCTGACCTACACCACGTCCCCGAGCGACCCGGGCAAGGTGCACCAGTATGGCGGCTACTACCGCATGCCCGTGTATGCCTCGGGCGGCATCGCGTCTGCCTACTACACGCGCTCCAGCGTGAATTCCGGCACGGTGGCCAATCTGCTCAACGTCACCGGTCGCGGTGCCTTCTTCGGTGTGCAGTACACCCACTATTTCGCGCCGGAGCGCGATTACCGCGCCTACCTGTCGGTGGCACTGGACGACAAGCACTTCATCAACGAGGACATCACGACCATCGGTGGCGCGGCGTTGGTTCCGAACTACCGTACCCGGCCCGTGACGGTTTCCTACACCGGGCGCATGGAGCAGGGCTGGGGCTTGTGGGGCTACAACGTCGACTTCGCGCACAACCTTCCGATGGGTGGCGGAAACGACGCGGCGAGTTATGCCGCCAATCGGGCCGGCGCGCGTACCGGCTGGAGCGTGGCCCGATTCGGCGGCGACGCAACGGTGGTGCTGGGCGATGGTTGGCTGCTCAGCGGTCGCCTCAAGACCCAGTTCAGCGGCGCGCCGCTGGTGCCAGGCGAGCAGTTCGGCGTGGGTGGCGCGCAGTCGGTGCGGGGCCTGAACGAACGG
>JBIKTP010000025.1:0-10872 GCA_044348035.1 Burkholderiaceae bacterium | reverse complement strand
CCGCAGATCTTGATGCGCGTACGCGCCGACAGGTGAGGGTGGGTGCTCATGGAAGACCATCATACGGGTCGGTGCGCTCAGGAAGCCCCCAGTGGGATTCGTAGCTTGGCCCAAGAAAGTAAAGGCCATCCGGCGGGAAGGTCGGCGCTGCCATGGCACGCGAGCGTGCCCGCAGCACCTCTGCCAACCAGTCCGGCGGGTATTTGCCTTGGCCGACGGCAATCAGGGCCCCCATCATGTTGCGCACCATGTGATGCAGGAAGGCATTCGCTTCAAACTCGAACCGCCAGAACGATCCTCGGCGCGAAATGCCGATGTGCATCAGTTGCTTGGTCGGGGACAGGGCCTGGCATGCCGCGGCACGAAACGATGAGAAGTCATGCTCCCCGATCAGGTGACGGGCGGCGTCCTGCATCGCGGCCTGCTCCAGCGGGTGGATGACCCATCCGACGCGGCCGTGGTCCAGGGACGGGCGAACCGGGGATTGCAGCAGCAGGTAGGTATAGCGACGCGAGAGTGCAGAGGCCCGGCAGTGGAATCCCGGAGGAACCTCCCGGGCCCATTGCACACCGATGTCGCGGGGCAGCAGTGCGTTGGTGCCACGGACCCAGGAGATCGACCGACGCTCTGCAGAGGTGTCGAAATGCACCACCTGCATCAGCGCATGAACACCCGCATCCGTTCTGCCTGCGCACAGTGTCGTGATTCGTTGCGCAGCCAACTGGCTCAAGGCCCGTTCGAGGTGGTCCTGGACCGTTTGCCCGGATGCCTGGCTTTGCCACCCCTGGTAGGCGCCTCCGTGGTAGCTGATCCCCAGCGCAAGCCTCACGACGTGACCTGGTCAGTCTCCGGCAGGCTGTCAGCCGAGGCTGCTGAGCGCCCGTTGGGCCTTGGTCTTGAGGTCGCCGGTGGCTTCGGCAATCACCTCCTCGATGAGAGCGCGTGCACCATCGTCGTCGCCGATCGAGACGAACTCCTCCGCCAGCGCCAGCTTCGTCGCGAGAGGGTCCTCCGGTTCCGCAGCGGTGACCGGCGCAGCGGCGCCGGGCTCAGGCTCCAGTTCCAGGGAGAGCGTTCCAAGGTCGAACTCCAGCATGCCGGAGTCGGCAGCCTCGGGCCGGTTCAGCGGTGCCTGGCTGGCTGTCAGCGTGTCTGGTGTGGTTGCGCCGAAGTTCAGGTCGCGCAGTGGGGCATTGGCCGAGTTGGGCGGCGCCATGGCGGAGTTCGATGTCTGCAGCGGCACCGGGCTGGTGGAGCCGAAGCTGACCTCGGCCTGCTGCCGGAAGTCCTCGCTTTCACTCGCAGACAGGGCTAAAGTGTCATCGGCCTGTCCGATGTCAGGCAGCGCGACTTCGACTGGCAATGGCGATGCGGCGGCGCCTTCTCGCGCCGGGAGCGCCTCGGTGGAGACGCCGAAATCCATGTCCAGAGGGGCCGGGTCCGAGGGCACTGCGTTGAGCGCGACAGTCGCAGGTTCGATTCGTGTTGGCTGAGCCTCCACGATTGCGCTGGCCGGCGGCTCATCCAGAGAAAAGTCGAGATCCAGATCGAGGTCGACACTGGCAGGTGCCGGGGCCGCCGGCGGCGCGACTGTAAGGCGCTGTGTCGCCGCACTCGCAGACGCGAGGCTCGGGAAATCACGCGGCACTGCGCTGGGAAGCTGGCTTTGCGCAGAGGGCTGCCCGCCCGGCTTGTACAGGGGATTGGCAGGGTCGATTGCCAGGCCCTGCTCGCAGATCTTGGCCCACTCGGGGCTTTGGCCCCCGACCACCTTGTAGGCCTCGTTGGCCATGTTCTCGAAGGCGGCAACATCGCGCCGTTTGGCGTAGATCTCGAGCAGCTTCTGGTGGATGGCGATGCGGCCAACATGGGTGCGAAGGGCTTCCTTCAGAATCTCTTCTGCCTGCAGATCACGGCCATACGCCAGGTACACATCGGCTTCGGCTACCGGATCCACGTCATCGGCAGCATCGAGCTGGCTCGGGGAGTAGACCATCGATGAACCGGTCGCCGCGCCGTCATTGGTGTCCACCCGTTGGCCGCCGCTGGATCCGAAGAAGGAGTCTGGCTGAAGGCGGCTTTCCAGGAAGGCGCTGTCGACTTCAGCAGTTTTCTTGCGCTGGCGTACCCGATAGATGCCCAGCCCGGCCATCAATGCAATCAGCGCCCCGGCGGCTGCGGCGATCAGAGGGTTCTCGAGCAAGCTGTCCAGCAATCCGGGCTCATCCACGGGGCTTTGTGCGGGGGCCGGCGCCGGCGCCTTGGCCACCACGGCAGCTGGCGGCGCACTCGTGGCCACGGCTGCGGCTGGGATGGCGGGTGGCCCGGAGGCCGCCAAGACGGGTGCGACCACAGCGGAGGATGCCCCAACTGGTGCCGCGACCGGGCCGGGCGCCGCAACCGCGACGGGCGCTGAGGCGGACGCCGGCGGGGCCGATGCTGCGGCGGAGCCGGACGCAACGGTGTTGAGGTCCTTGATGTTCTTTGCGAGTTCGGCAGCGCGCTTCGCTGCATCCTGGGCGATCTTGTCCTGGGCGACCTTGGCTTCGGACGCGCCGCCTTGTTCCAGGGCACCCTTGGAGAGCCTCAGCTTGTCGGCCGCAGCCACCGGAGCCTTCTTGTCCTCGACCTGCCCCTGCACGGTTCCGCTCGCCTTGCGATCCGCCGCAGCCACTGGCACCGAGGGCGCACTGCCAGCCAGCCTGTTTCGGAATTCGTTGAAATCACGGCTCTGTGCGATGACCGTCTGCGATGCCTCGGCGGCCGGGACGGCCCGTGCCTGTTCTTCGGTCGGGATCGTCAACACCGAACCGGCCTTGAGGCGGTTGAGGTTGCCTCCGACGAAAGAGCCTTCATTGTCTCGCAGCAGCGCCACCAGCATCTGGTCCAGGGAGACCTGCGCAGGCTTGTTGCTGGCCGCGATCTTGCTCGCCGTGTCGCCCGCCTTGACGGTCACGCGATTGCCATCACCGGCGGGTGGCTTCGGGGCAGGCGCCGTGGCCGCGGGTGGACGGGGTGCCGGCATGGCCTGTCGCGGTGCCGCTGGAGCCTGTGCGCTGGGGGCGGCGGGCAATGCCGGTGCGGGAAGGGGAACGGCTGCAACCTGTGGCGGCAAGGGGGTGACGACCGCCGGAGCTCGCAAGCTCGGGGGGTCGAGCAGCATGGTGTAGTCGCGGACCACGCGACCGCTGGCCCAGCTTGCTTCGAGAATCAGGTCGATGAAGGGCTCAGTGACGATGCGGTCACTGGTGATACGGATGTAGGCTCTGCCATCCGGGCGTCGCTGGAGGGACACCTGGGCGCCGGCCAGCACAGCGTTGTAGTCCAGGCCAGCCGCCCTGAAGGCGTCGGGTTGAGCGACTGCCGCTCGCAGACTGCCGGCTTCCTCGGCATTGATGTCGGGGATGTCGATCTCTGCGCGCAAGGGTTCACCAAGCGCGGACTGGACAGTGATTCTTCCCAGCGCCAAGGCCTGGGCGTTGGTTCCGGACAATCCGAGCAGGGCGGCCACCAGGGACGCGAGTGCAGTCTTGCGCCAGAGATGTGACTGAGAAATCAATTTAGTAGCCTCCGATGTTCGGGCAGCCCACGTGCAATGCAAATTGCGGGACCAAAAGCCGCGACACTCTAACCTTGAAAAGTACCATAACATCAATGCCTTAGGCTGACAAGCTAAGAAATCGCTCAAGTATCCCCCGGCCTGTGGAGCGCTGCGAAGCAGTGGCAGGCTGTTGTCAATCGACAACGGGTGGGGCCCAAACTGCCGGAAACCCAGTGCTGGGACACTGCTCAGGCGTCGAGCAGGATGCGCAGCATGCGGCGCAGCGGTTCTGCGGCCCCCCACAACAACTGGTCGCCAATGGTGAACGCACCCACGTACTCGGGCCCCATGGCCAGCTTGCGGATGCGGCCCACCGGGATGCCGAGCGTTCCGGTGACAGCCACAGGCGTGAGCCCGGCAAGCGTGGCCTCCCGGGTGTTCGGGATGACCTTGACCCATGGATTGTCGGCGGCAATCATCGCCTCCAGATCGGCGGTCGGAACGTTCTTCCTGAGCTTGAAGGTGAGTGCCTGGCTGTGGCAGCGCATGGCCCCGACGCGTACGCAGAATCCATCCACGGGTACGGCAGGAGTTCCGAAGCCCGGGCCCTGGCCCAGGATCTTGTTGGTCTCTGCGCCGCCTTTCCATTCCTCGCGGCTCACTCCGTCACCGAGGTCCTTGTCGATCCAGGGAATCAGGCTTCCGCCCAGCGGGACGCCGAAGTTGGCTGTTTCGGCGCCTGTCATGGCCTGTTGGCGCGCGAGCACCTTGCGGTCGATTTCCAGGATGGCAGATTGCGGATCATCCAGCAGGTGCCGGACTTCGGCGTTCAGGCTGCCGAACTGGGTCAGCAGCTCCCGCATGTGCTGGGCACCCCCCCCGGACGCAGCCTGGTAGGTCATGCTGGACATCCATTCGACCAGGCCCGCCTTGTACAAGGCGCCCACGCCCATCAGCATGCAGCTGACCGTGCAGTTGCCACCGATCCAGTTGCGCATGCCCTTGCCCAGAGCCGAACGAATGACCGACAGGTTGACGGGATCGAGCACGATCACCGCGTCATCCTTCATGCGCAAGGTGGAGGCGGCGTCGATCCAGTGTCCGTTCCATCCCGCGGCACGGAGCCGGGGGAACACCTCGGAGGTGTAGTCGCCACCTTGGGCGGTGATGATGATGTCGCACTTGCGGAGCGCGTCGACGTTCATGGCGTCCTGCAGCGTCGCCCAGGCGCCTGCCACTGATGGCGCAGCCCCGCCGGCATTGGAGGTGGAGAAGAACACTGCTTCGATGAGGGCGAAGTCACCCTCGGTGCGCATTCGCTCCATCAGGACGGAACCCACCATGCCACGCCAGCCGACCATTCCCACCACATTGCCCGTCTTCATCACCGTACCCCTTTCAAACTTGAAATGAACAAATTTCAGATCGCCGGCTCGTCAGGCCGGTGGGGGCGTGACGAACCGGGCTGTGTCAGCCTTTGATGCTTGTCTGCCGGGTGCAGATAAAACACCCGCAGACCCGCGGCACCGTCGCCAGGTTTGGACGGAGGTGAGCAGCCATCGCCAGTGCTTCTTGCATGCGCGAATTCTAGTGGAGCGCCTTGTTCAGGGCTGCGACGACCGCATCGCCCATCTGAACCGTGCCGACCAGCGTGCATTTCTCGCTGGCGATGTCGGCCGTGCGCAAACCCTGGGCGAGCACTGTCTTGACCGCCGATTCGATATGGTCGGCGGCCTCGGGCTGGCTCAGACTGAACCGCAGCATCATCGCGGCACTCAGGATGGTCGCCAGTGGATTGGCCACTCCTTTGCCGGCAATGTCGGGGGCGCTGCCATGGCTGGGCTCATACAGGCCCTGGTTGCGGGAGTTCAGGCTTGCCGAGGGCAACATGCCGATCGAACCGGTCAACATGGCGGCTTCGTCACTGAGGATGTCGCCGAACATGTTGCCGGTGACCACCACATCGAACTTCTTGGGTGCCCGCACCAGCTGCATCGCCGCGTTGTCGACGTACATGTGGTCAAGCTGCACATCAGGATACTGACCCGCGACCTCGGTCACGACATCCTTCCAGAACTGGAAAGTCTCCAGCACGTTGGCCTTGTCGACACTGGTGACCCGCTTGCTGCGCTTGCGTGCCGCCTGGAAGGCCACATGGGCAATGCGCTCCACTTCAGGGCGCGAGTAGCGCATGGTGTCAAAAGCCTCTTCGGCTCCTGGAAAGTGTCCGTCAACGGCGGTACGCCGGCCTCGCGGCTGTCCGAAGTAGATGTCGCCGGTAAGTTCACGGATGATGAGGATGTCCAGCCCGGCGATCAGCTCAGGCTTGAGACTGGAGGCGCCCACCAGTTGCTCGTAGCAGATGGCCGGGCGGAAGTTTGCGAACAGTCCCAGGTGCTTGCGCAGGCCGAGAATCGCCTGTTCCGGGCGCAGTGGCCGGTCCAGCGTGTCGTACTTCCAGTCTCCCACGGCGCCAAACAGGATGGCATCGGCCTGCCGGGCCAGTTGCAATGTGCTGTCGGGCAGCGGATGGCCGTGGGCCTCATAGGCAGCGCCACCAACCAGCGCCGTCTCGGACTCGAACGCCAGGCCCAGGGCTTCAAGCACCTTGACGGCCTCTGCAACAATTTCCTTGCCGATGCCGTCACCCGGCAGTATCGCGATTTTCATGGTGGGAAGTGAGTGGGTGGTACCGTCGGTCGCCGCTCAGACAGAGGGCATGGAGTTGGCGAGCCAGGGCTTCGATGCCAGGCGCTCGGCTTCGAATGCGCGAATCTTGTCCGATCGGCGCAGCGTGAGCCCGATGTCGTCGAAGCCGTTGATAAGGCAATACTTGCGGAAGGGCTGGACCTCGAACGGGATCTCCTCGCCCTGGGGCTTCACGATCATCTGGCGCTCGAGATCGATGGTCAATGTGTAGCCTGGAAAGGCCAGCACCGCATCAAACAGCGTGCTCACAACGGATTCAGGCAAGGCAATGGGCAACAGTCCGTTCTTGAAGCTGTTGTTGAAGAAGATGTCGGCATAACTCGGCGCGATGATGGCCCGGAAGCCGTACTGGTCGAGGGCCCAGGGAGCATGTTCCCGCGAGGACCCGCAGCCGAAATTCTTGCGAGCCAGCAGAACCGAGGCGCCCGCGTAGCGCGGCTGGTTCAACACGAAGTCGGGGTTTGGGCGGCGCGAGTGGGGGTCCTGCCCCGGGTAGCCGGCGTCCAGGTAGCGCCATTCGTCGAACAGGTTCTGTCCGAATCCGGTCTTGCGGATGGACTTCAGGAACTGCTTGGGAATGATCGCGTCGGTGTCGACGTTTTCCCGGTCCATCGGCGCGACGAGACCCTTGTGTACGGTGAATTTTTGCATCAGTTCTTCCTCGCAGCGTGTTCGAGCTTCTCGGCTGCCTTGCGCAGGTCCTGGCCGATACCCGTGATGGTGTTGCAGCCGGTGGCCATCACGGCCAGCCGCACAATGCCGGTTCCTGCCAACATGCGCATGGGAAGCCTCCGGGTGCGTTCAGATGAAACGTCGGACATCGACGAAATGCCCATGAATGGCCGCCGCTGCTGCCATCGCGGGACTCACCAGGTGGGTACGGCCACCGGAACCCTGCCGGCCTTCGAAGTTGCGGTTGCTCGTCGAGGCACAGCGCTCGCCCGGTTCGAGCCGGTCGGCGTTCATCGCAAGGCACATGGAACAGCCGGGCTCGCGCCATTCGAAGCCTGCAGCCTTGAAGATCTCATCCAGACCCTCGCGCTCGGCCTGCTGCTTGACCAGTCCGGAGCCGGGCACCACCAGCGCGACGCGAATGTTGCCTGCGATCTTGCGGCCCAGTTTCTGTACGACAGCAGCAGCCTCGCGCATGTCTTCTATGCGGCTGTTGGTGCACGAACCGATGAAGACCTTGTCCACATGCAGATCGTTCAGCGCCTTGCCGGGCTCCAGTCCCATGTAGGTCAGGGCACGCTCGATGGCACCACGCTTGTTGGCATCCTTTTCCTTGTCGGGATCCGGTACGCGGCCATCGACGCCAAGCACCATTTCCGGCGAGGTGCCCCATGTCACCTGTGGCACGATCCGGGAGGCATCGATCTCGACCGTGGCATCGAAGTGCGCGTCGGGGTCCGAATGCAGTGTGTGCCAATAGGCGACGGCATGCTCCCATTCGACACCGATGGGCGCCAAGGGACGGCCCTTGACGTAGTCGATCGTCTTCTGATCCACCGCAACGAGGCCCGCACGCGCACCTGCCTCGATGGCCATGTTGCACACCGTCATGCGGCCTTCCATGGTGAGGGCCCGGATGGCGGCGCCGGCAAACTCGATCGTGTAACCTGTGCCTCCGGCCGTACCGATACGCCCGATGACGGCAAGCACGATGTCCTTGGCACTGCAACCGGGCTGCAGACTGCCCTCCACCCGCACCAGCATGTTGCGGGCCTTCTTGGCCAGAAGGGTCTGGGTGGCCATCACGTGCTCGACCTCGCTGGTGCCGATCCCGTGTGCCAGCGCGCCGAAGGCTCCGTGCGTCGATGTGTGGGAGTCGCCACAGACGACCGTCATTCCGGGGAGCGTGGCCCCGTTTTCCGGGCCGATGACATGAACGATGCCCTGACGCTTGGAAAGATACGGAAAATAGGCGGCGGCGCCGTACTGGCTCATGTTGGCATCGAGCGTCGTGATCTGCTCGCGACTGACCGGGTCGGTGATGCCGTCATAACCCAGCTCCCAGCCGGTCGTCGGAGTGTTGTGGTCGGCAGTCGCGACGATCGAACTGACGCGCCAAACCTTGCGACCTGCCTCCCGCAAGCCCTCGAAGGCCTGTGGACTGGTGACCTCGTGGACAAGATGCCGGTCGATGTACAGGACGGCCGTGCCATCCTCCTCGGTGTGGACGACGTGTTCGTCCCAGATCTTGTCATACAAGGTGCGGCTCATGGTGCAGTTTTTCCTTTAATCGCCTGATTTTAGGCGGCGCAGCACGGAGAGCGCCGGGCCCATGGGGTACCGGCGCTGGAGCAGCCGCGTCAACGCGCTCAGCGCTGCGCGATCGGGAGAACTTCTCGCTGGGGAGAGCCGCTGTACAGCTGACGCGGACGCCCGATCTTGTACTCGGGGTCCCCGATCATTTCATTGAGTTGCGCGATCCACCCGACGGTACGGGCCAGCGCGAAGATGGCCGTGAACAGGGATGTCGGGATGCCGATTGCACGCTGGACAATGCCGGAATAGAAGTCGACGTTGGGGTAGAGCTTGCGCTGCACGAAATAGTCATCCTCGAGCGCGATCTTCTCGAGCGCCATCGCGAGCTTGAACAGCGGGTCGTTCTCGAGCCCCAATGCCGTCAGGACTTCCCGGCAGGTTTCCTGCATGAGCTTGGCGCGCGGGTCATAGTTCTTGTAGACACGGTGCCCGAAGCCCATCAGCTTGATGCCGGAGCTCTTGTCCTTGACCTGGTTGATGAATTCCCCGACCTTGCTGACACCGCCCATCTTCTGGATGTCGGTGAGCATGGTGAGGCAGGCTTCATTGGCGCCCCCGTGGGCCGGACCCCACAGGCAGGCCACGCCCGCGGCAATCGCGGCGAACGGGTTGGTGCCGGAGCTGCCGCACAGGCGAACGGTTGAAGTCGACGCGTTCTGTTCATGGTCGGCATGCAGGATGAAGATGCGGTCCAGGGCCCGTTCGATGACCGGATTCACGTCATAGGGTTCGCACGGGGTGGCAAACATCATGTGAAGGAAGTTGCCCGCGTAGCTCAGGCTGTTGCGCGGATACATGTAGGGCTGCCCGGCGCTGTACTTGTAGGCCATCGCCACCAGCGTCGGCAACTTGGCGATCAGACGGATCGCGGAAATCTCGCGGTGTTCGGGATTGTTGATGTCCGTGCTGTCATGGTAGAAGGCCGACAGGGCGCCGACCAGGCCGGTCATGATCGCCATCGGATGCGCATCGCGACGGAACCCGCGCAGGAAGAACTGCATCTGTTCATTGACCATGGTGTGGTTCGTCACACGCTTGGTAAAGGCCGCCTTGGCCTCGACATCCGGGAGGTTGCCGTACAGCAGCAGATGGCAGGTTTCGAGGAAGTCGCAGTTGGTCGCCAGCTGCTCGATGGGGTAGCCGCGGTAGAGCAGTTCGCCCTTGTCGCCATCGATGTAGGTGATCGTGGATTGGCACGAGGCGGTCGACAGGAAGCCGGGGTCGTAGGTGAACATCCCCGTCTGAGCGTACAGCTTGCGGATGTCGATGACGTCAGGGCCGACGCTGCCACTGTAGACCGGCAGGTCGATGTTGGGTGTGCCATTGCTGAATGACAGCGTGGCTTTGTTGTTCGCTAGTTTCATAGTCGCCCTTTCAGCGGTGTTCTCTCAACATACCAAGTACTTCGATCACGTGGCCGCGGTTCAGTGCGGGGTCGATCTGGCCGGGGGTCTTTCTGCCGAGGTGCAGGTCGAGCAAATCATTGTCACTCAACTCCATCAGCGCTGTAAGGCCTTCTGCCTGGCGGCGCGTGAGCGAACCCGAATATCTTTGCAGGAAGCGCTCCACATACAGGTCGTTCTCCAGCATGCCCCTGCGACAGCGCCAGCGAAGGCGGCTGAGGGCCCGCTCATCCAGCAGTTCAGAGGCAGAGTCGTCGATGACCATGGTTTCAGGGCTTCAGACGGTTCGCAGGACCATCATTTCCTTGATCTTGCCGATCGCACGGGTCGGGTTGAGTCCCTTCGGACAGACATCGACACAGTTCATGATCGTGTGGCAGCGGAACAGGCGGTAGGGGTCCTCCAGGTTGTCCAGACGTTCCGCCGTGGCTTCGTCCCGGCTGTCGGCGATGAACCGGTAGGCCTGCAAGAGACCAGCCGGGCCGACGAACTTGTCTGGGTTCCACCAGAAACTGGGACAACTCGTGGAGCAACTGGCACACAGGATGCACTCGTACAGGCCGTTGAGTTCCTCGCGCTCCTGAGGACTTTGCAGGCGCTCCTTCTCCGGTGGCACGTTGTCGTTCACCAGATAGGGCTTGATGGAGTTGTACTGCTTGAAGAACTGCGTCATGTCCACGATCAGGTCGCGGATCACTGGCAGGCCCGGCAGGGGCTTGAGCGTGATGGTGCCCGGCAGGGTGTTCATGTTGGTCAGGCAGGCAAGACCGTTCTTGCCATTGATGTTCATGGCATCGGAGCCGCATACGCCTTCGCGGCAGGATCGGCGGAACGATATGCTGGGATCGACGGCCTTGAGTTTCATCAGGGCATCGAGCAGCATGCGTTCGTTGCCGTCGAGTTCCACCTCGATGGTCTGCATGTAGGGCTTGGCGTCCTTGTCGGGGTCGT
>JBIKTP010000428.1:0-3611 GCA_044348035.1 Burkholderiaceae bacterium | reverse complement strand
GGAGACCTCGCTGTTCAATGCCGGTATCCGTCCCGCCATCAACGCCGGCATCTCGGTGTCACGCGTCGGTAGTGCTGCCCAGACCAAGATCATCAAGAACCTCTCTGGCGGTATCCGTACCGACCTCGCCCAGTACCGTGAGCTGGCTGCGTTCGCGCAGTTCGCCTCCGACCTGGACGAAGCCACCCGCAAGCAACTCGACCGCGGTGCACGCGTCACCGAGTTGCTCAAGCAGCCGCAGTACAGCCCGTTGCCGATCAGCCTGATGGGTGCCACGCTGTATGCCGTGAACAAGGGTTTCATGGACGACGTCGAGATCAAGAGGATCCTGCCGTTCGAGCATGGTCTGCACGCCTATCTGAAGGACAAACACGCCGCCCTGCTGGCCAAGCTCGAAGCCGACAAGGCCATGGACAAGGATGCCGAAGCCGAATTGTCCTCCGCCCTGGCCGCCTTCAAGAAAACCTTTGCCTGACCCTCAGGCGGATGACAACGGCGTCAACAGGCAGCAGGAGCAACTATGGCAGCAGGTAAGGAGATACGCGGCAAGATCAAATCGGTGGAAAACACCAAGAAGATCACCAAGGCCATGGAGATGGTTGCCGCTTCCAAGATGCGCAAGGCGCAGGAGCGCATGCGTTCGGCACGTCCCTACAGCGAGAAGATCCGCAACATCGCAGCCAACCTGGGCAAGGCCAATCCCGAATACGTGCATCCTTTCATGCGCACCAACGACGCCAAGGGCGCAGGCGTGATCGTGGTCACGACCGACAAGGGCCTGTGCGGCGGCATGAACACCAACGTGTTGCGTCTGGTCACCACCAAGCTGCGCGAACTGCAGTCATCGGGCGCGCCGACCGAGGCTGTCGCCATCGGCAACAAGGGCCTGGGTTTCCTCAACCGCATTGGCGCCAAGGTGGTTTCGCATGTGACGCAACTGGGCGATACGCCACACCTTGAGAAACTGATCGGCCCGGTGAAGGTCCTTCTGGACGCGTACGCGGCCGGCAAGGTCAACGCGGTCTACCTCAGCTACACCCGCTTCATCAACACGATGAAGCAGGAGCCGGTGCTCGAGCTGCTGCTGCCGTTGTCGGCCGACAAGATGCAGGCTGAGGCGAATGCAGGCGGTTCTCAGCCTGGCTGGGATTACATCTATGAGCCGGATCCGCAGACCGTCATCGACGAGCTGTTGGTGCGTTATGTCGAAGCGCTGGTCTACCAGGCCGTGGCAGAGAACATGGCGTCCGAGCAATCGGCGCGCATGGTGGCCATGAAGGCCGCCACCGACAACGCCGGCAGTGTGATCGCCGAACTCAAGCTGGTCTACAACAAGACCCGCCAGGCTGCGATCACCAAGGAACTTTCAGAAATCGTGGCCGGCGCGGCTGCGGTTTAAACCCCATTCATTTATCGGAGCAAAAAATGGCTCAAGTCCAAGGCAAGATTGTCCAGTGTATCGGTGCGGTGGTGGACGTGGAGTTTCCGCGTGACCAGATGCCCAAGATTTACGACGCGCTCAAGATGGATGGCTCGGCGCTCACCCTGGAGGTGCAGCAGCAACTGGGTGACGGCATCGTGCGCACGATTGCCCTGGGCTCCTCCGACGGCCTGCGCCGCGGAATGATGGTCAAGAACACCGAGAACCCGATCATGGTGCCGGTGGGCAAGGCCACGCTGGGGCGCATCATGGACGTGCTGGGTGCGCCGATCGACGAGCGCGGCCCGGTTTCCGCCACCCAGAACGCTTCCATCCACCGCAAGGCGCCTGCCTACGACGAACTCAGCCCGTCGCAGGAGCTGCTCGAAACCGGCATCAAGGTGATCGATCTGGTCTGCCCGTTTGCCAAGGGCGGCAAGGTGGGTCTGTTTGGTGGTGCCGGCGTGGGCAAGACCGTGAACATGATGGAGCTCATCAACAACATCGCCAAGGCGCACAGCGGCCTGTCGGTGTTTGCCGGTGTGGGTGAGCGTACCCGTGAAGGCAACGACTTCTACCACGAGATGGCCGACTCCGGCGTGGTGAACCTCGAGAAGCTCGAAGAGTCGAAAGTGGCCATGGTCTACGGCCAGATGAACGAGCCCCCGGGCAACCGTCTGCGCGTGGCCCTGACCGGACTGACCATCGCCGAGTCCTTCCGCGACGAAGGCAAGGACGTGCTGTTCTTCGTGGACAATATCTACCGCTACACACTGGCCGGCACCGAAGTGTCCGCGCTGCTGGGCCGCATGCCTTCCGCTGTGGGTTACCAGCCCACGCTGGCCGAGGAAATGGGCCGCCTGCAGGAGCGGATCACCTCGACCAAGGTCGGCTCGATCACCTCGATCCAGGCTGTGTATGTGCCAGCCGATGACTTGACCGACCCATCGCCTGCCACCACCTTCGCCCACCTGGATTCCACCGTGGTGCTGAGCCGTGACATTGCCGCGCTTGGTATCTACCCGGCCGTGGACCCGCTGGACTCCACCAGCCGCCAGCTCGACCCGCAGGTCGTGGGCGAAGACCACTACAACACCGCCCGCGCGGTGCAGGGCACGCTGCAGCGCTACAAGGAACTGCGCGACATCATCGCGATTCTGGGCATGGACGAACTGGCCCCCGAAGACAAGCTGGCAGTGGCCCGCGCACGCAAGATCCAGCGCTTCCTGAGCCAGCCGTTCTTCGTGGCGGAAGTGTTCACCGGCACTTCTGGCAAGTACGTATCGCTGGCAGAAACCATCCGCGGCTTCAAGATGATCGTGAACGGCGAGTGCGACCACATGCCCGAGCAGG
This sequence comes from Burkholderiaceae bacterium, assembly GCA_044348035.1. Classification (GTDB taxonomy): domain Bacteria; phylum Pseudomonadota; class Gammaproteobacteria; order Burkholderiales; family Burkholderiaceae_C; genus CAISIP01. The sequence continues at coordinate 838 of JBIKTP010000428.1, read as the reverse complement.
CGTTCTACATGGTCGGCACCATCGACGAGGCGTTCGAGAAAGCCAAGAAGATGGCCTGAGGCCGATCCGGCCTGAACGCTCAAAGGAAACCATATGGCGACGATTCATGTAGACGTAGTCAGTGCCGAAGAGTCCATCTTCTCGGGAGAGGCCAGATTCGTGGCGCTGCCGGGTGAAATGGGAGAACTCGGTATCTACCCGCGCCACACCCCCTTGATCACCCGCATCAAGGCCGGCTCGGTCCGCATCGAGATGGCCGACGGTTCTGAGGAGTTTGTCTTCGTCGCAGGCGGCATCCTGGAGGTGCAACCCCACTGCGTGACCGTGTTGTCGGACACGGCGGTCCGTGGCAAGGATCTGGACGACGAGAAGGCCAACGCCGCCAGGCAGGCCGCCGAGGAGGCCCTGAAGAACGCCAAGGGCGAACTCGACATCGCCAAGGCGCAATCCGAACTCGCTGTGATGGCCGCCCAGATCGCGGCCTTGCGCAAGTACCGCCAGAAGAAATAGGTCCCTCGGGACTGGCCTGGCGCGGGCCCGGCAGTTTGCAAGAGCCCCCAAGGCCAGCGCCCTGGGGGCTCTCGCCTTTGCGCGGTAGGGTCCCGCTCAGCCCAGGGACGGCTGATCCGGCAACTCGTTGCGATTGGCCGCCGTCGCGTCCAGCGCAAAATGCCGGACCAGAGGCACGCTGATCTCGTCGATGGCCTGCGCGAGCCCGGTCTCGAACTGTCCCGCCGCGAAGGCCTTCGCCATGCGTTGCACCATCGCCTCCCACTCCTGCGGCCCCACGACGCCATGGATGCCACGGTCCGCGACGAGCTCGATCTCGCGCTCTGCG
>JBIKTP010000427.1:0-3617 GCA_044348035.1 Burkholderiaceae bacterium | reverse complement strand
CACCTGCGGGCGACGGATGTCCAGCGTGTTGCCGCAGCCGCTGTGGTTCTCGTACTGCACCGGTGTGCCGCCGCTCAGGCGGTAATAGCCCGTGTTGTCCAGGCCGCGAAAACTGATGGTCGGGCCATCCTCGCCGCTCTCGGCCGTGTGGTTGTAGACCACGTCGATCAGCACCTCAATGCCGGCGGCATGCAGCGCGCGCACCATGGAGCGGAATTCGTCGCGGATGCCGCGGCCATCGTCCGCATGGGCCAGCGCCGGGTCGGGGCAGAAGAACGCGATCGGGTTGTAGCCCCAGTAGTTGTGCAGTCCCATCTGCACCAGGCGTTCCTCGTCGATCGCGTAGTGTACCGGCATCAGGCTCACGGCCGTGACACCCATGCGGCGCAGGTGGGCTGTCGACGCCGTATGCGCCAGTCCGGCAAAGGTGCCACGCAATTCCGCAGGAATGGCACTGTTCAGTTTCGAGAAGCCCTTGACGTGCAGTTCGTACAGCACGGTCTGCTCCGGTGGCGTGTGGGGCCGCGCGTCGTCGCCCCAGTCGAAGCTGTCGGCGACGACCCGGCCCTTGAGCGCATGGGCGGCGTTGTCGCGTCCGTCGCGGTTCAGCGGGAAGCGCCGGTCGGCGCCGAACTGCAGGTCGTGCCAGGAGAAGTTTCCGACGACCTCGCGCGTCCAGGGGTCGAGCAGCAGTTTGGCCGGGTCGAACACCTGGCCGCGGTCGGGGCGCCAGGGCCCGTGCGCGCGGTAGCCATACACCTGTCCGGGCCGGGCATGCGGGAGGTAACCATGCCACACATCGTTGGTGCGGGCGGCCAGGTCGAGGCGGCGGGTTTCGTGTTCGCCCCGGGCATCGAACAGGCACAGCTCGATCCGCTGGGCCGAGGAGGACATCACCGCGAAGTTCACGCCATGGCCGTCCCAGGTCGCGCCCAGCGGCCACGGCCGTCCGCGCTGCATGTCACCCTTGGGTGTGCGGACGCGCGGTGGTGAGGGGCGTGTCAGGGCGTCCATGTGAAGAAGACGGTCGCCAGGGGCGGCAGGTTGATCAGGATAGACCATGCGCGGCCGTTGCAGGCCACGGGTTCGGCCTGCGCCAGCGCGAACGGGGTGCCGACATTGCTGCCGCCGTAATGCTGCGAATCGGTGTTGAGGCATTCGCGGTAGCTGCCCGGCTGCGGCACGCCGAGGCGGAAGCCGCCATGGGGCGTGGGCGTGAAGTTGCACACCACGATGATGCAGGCGTGTTCGTCGTTGCCCCGGCGCAGGAAACTCAGGGTCGAGCGGCTGGCATCCTGGTGGTCGATCCACTCGAAGCCGCCAGGGACGAAATCCAGCTGGTGCAGGGCGGGGGTGTCGCGCACCAGGTGGTTGAGGTCGCGCACCAGGCGCTGCACGCCGGCGTGCAGCGGGTCGTCGAGCAGGTGCCAGTCCAGGCTGCGGTCGTGGTTCCATTCCCGCTCCTGGGCGAACTCGCAGCCCATGAACAGCAGCTTCTTGCCGGGGTGGGCAAACATGAAGCCGTAGTAGGCGCGCAGGTTGGCGAACTTCTGCCAGCGGTCGCCGGGCATCTTGCCCAGCAGCGAGCCCTTGCCATGCACCACCTCGTCGTGCGAGAGCGGCAGCACGAAGTTCTCGTTGAAGGCATACACCAGCCCGAAACTCATCTCGCCATGGTGGAACTGGCGGTGGACCGGGTCGCGCGCCATGTACTGCAGCGTGTCGTGCATCCAGCCCATGTTCCACTTGTAGTGAAAGCCTAGCCCGCCGGCATAGGTGGGCCGCGACACGGCGGGGAAGGCGGTCGACTCCTCGGCCAGCGTCACGGCCTGTGGCCGCTGCTCGCCCACCACCTCGTTCATGCGCTTCAGGAAGGCGATGGCCTCCAGGTTCTCGCGTCCGCCGTGCACATTGGGGATCCACTCGCCCGCCTTGCGGCTGTAGTCGCGGTAGAGCATCGACGCGACCGCGTCGACCCGCAGCCCGTCGACCCCGAAGCGCTCCAGCCAGTACAGGGCGTTGCCGACCAGGAAGTTGCGCACCTCGGTGCGGCCCAGGTTGTAGATCAGCGTGTTCCAGTCGTTGTGGAAGCCCTCGCGGGGGTCGGCGTATTCGTACAGGTGGGTGCCGTCGAAATTGCCCAGGCCGTGGGCATCGGTCGGGAAATGCGCGGGCACCCAGTCCAGCAACACACCGATGCCCGCCGCATGGCATCGCGCCATGAAGCGGCCGAAACCCTCGGGCGGACCGAAGCGCGCGGTGGGCGCATACAGGCCCACCGGCTGGTAGCCCCAGGAGCCGTCGAACGGGTGTTCGCTGATGGGCAGCAGCTCCAGGTGGGTGAATCCCATGTCCTGTGCGTAGGGCACCAGCGTGTCGGAGAGTTCGTCCCAGTCCAGCCAGCGGTCGTGTTCCTCGGTCTTGCGCCGCCAGGAGCCGAGGTGCACCTCGTAGATGCTCATCGGGGCGTCCAGCGCATTGGCAGCCTTGCGCCGGTGGTCGGGTGGCACGACCGGCGGCAGTGCCGCGACACGGCTGGCGGTGGCCGGGCGCAGCTCGGCCCGCAATCCGAACGGGTCGGCGCGTTGCGGCAGCACCTGCCCCGCGGCGTCGCGGATCTCGTATTTGTAGTGGGCGCCGTCGGACACGCCAGGCAGGAACAGCTCCCAGACGCCACATTCGCGGCGCAGGCGCATCGGATGGCGCCGTCCGTCCCAGTGGTTGAAGTCGCCGACCACACCCACGCGGGAGGCATTCGGCGCCCAGACGGCAAACCGCGTGCCTGCAACGCCATCCATGTGGCACAGCTGTGCGCCCATCACCTCGAAAGGCCGCAGGTGGGTGCCCTCGGCCAGCAGCCAGAGGTCCATGTCGCCCAGCACCGGGCCGAACCGGTAAGGGTCCTCGATCACCGAGGTGCTGTCGTCGCGCCAGCGCACATGCAGCTCGTAGCGGGTGCGCAGGGCCGAGCTGAGCACCCGCTCGAAGAAACCGTCCGGGTGGCGTAGCGCCAGCGTGGCCAGCACCTTCTGCGACGGGGTGGCGACCACCAGGACCTGCGCCGCGCCGGGCAGGAAGGCGCGCACCGACGTGCGGCCGGTGCTGTGCCGGTGCGGGCCCAGCACCGCGAACGGGTCTCCGTGGGCACCCTGGCAGATCAGCGCGACGTCGGTGGTGGTGAGCATGTCGAGGTCGCGGCGGTCAGGGTTCAGGTTGCCGGTGCCGGATCCGGCTTCACATGCCAGATGTCGGTGGCATAGGCGCGGATGGTACGGTCGGCCGAGAACGGCCCCATGCCCGCCACGTTGGCAATCGCCCGCGCCGTCCACTGGGCCGGCGTGCGGTACAGCGCGTCGACCCGGGCCTGTGCCTCCAGGTACGAGGCGTAGTCGGCCAGCAGCATGTAGTGGTCGCCGCCCCACAGCAGGGAGTCGACCAGCGCGCGGTAGCGGCCGGGCTCCTGCGGCGAGAACATGTCGCCGGCGATCGCATCGAGCACGGCGCGCAGGTCGGGAACGGTCTCGTAGTAGCGCATCGGCTGGTAGCCCTGCTGGCGCAGTGCGCGAACCTCGGGGGTGCGCAGGCCGAAGATGAAGATGTTGTCGTCGCCGACGTTC
>JBIKTP010000426.1:0-3628 GCA_044348035.1 Burkholderiaceae bacterium | reverse complement strand
CGACGATCCGGTCCACGTCTTCGACCTTGGCGGTGAGCATGATGATCGGCGTGCGGTCATTGGCCGCACGCAGGCGCCGGCAGATGGACAGGCCGTCCTCGCCGGGCAGCATCAGGTCGAGCACGACAAGATTGATCGACTCGCGCAGCAGAATCCGGTTGAGGGCTTTGCTGTCCTCGGCCTGGAAGACCTCGAAACCCTCCTGGGTCAGGTAGCGGCGCAACAGGTCGCGGATGCGCATGTCGTCGTCAACCACCAATATCTTGTCACTGCGTGCGGGCACCTGGCTCATGGGACTCCCTGTTCTTGAATTTGTAACAGTCCAGATTCTGCGGGTTTTGCAGCGCTGGCGTCGGTGCGTCGGGCGAGGGTTGACACACTGTTACAAAACTCGCCGGCGAGCCACAACTGTGTCTTTGGGTTGGCCCACAGACAGCCGCCGGAGGCGTTATTCTTCTGCCATGGGCAAAATCCGGTTTTACGTTTCCTTGTGTCTGGCCGCCTGCCTGGCTTCTGCCCAGGCTGCGCCACCTGCCGAGCGCGGCGGCGTGTATCCCTCGGACCCTGGTGTGCAGCGCCGGGTGGAGATTCGCGAAGTCACCATGCAGGGTCGCGGTGGTGGCGTGGGTGTGCCTCCAGCCAGTGGTACGTCCGTCATGCCGGCATCGTCCCTGCCGTACCAGCTCACTCCCCAGGGGCGTGCCGAGTTGCGCGAGCAGTTGCGCCGCGACCGGTATGAGCGGCCTGAGAAGCGCGGGGACCGGCCATGACCCGTTTCTCGCGGCTGGCCGCTGCGCTTGCTTCTGTCGTGCTGAGCGCAGGAGCGATGGCTGAGACGGCCGCGTCGACCCCGGTGCACAACCTGGTGCGGTTGTCGGCCAGCGCAACGGTCGACGTTCGGCAGGATCTGCTGACCATCAGCATGGGTACGACGCGTGAGGGCGCGGAGGCCGCTGCAGTGCAGAACCAGCTCCGCATGGCTCTCGAATCGGCGCTGGCCGAAGCCAGGAAGCTGGCGCTGCCGGGAGAACTGGATGTCCGCACGGGCAATTTCAGCCTTTATCCGCGTTACGGTCGGGACGGCAAGATGACAGGCTGGCAGGGGACGACCGAGCTCATCCTGGAGGGGCGCGATTTCGCCCGCATCAGTGCCACGGCGGGCAAGATCCAGACCCTGACACTGGGCAATGTCAGTTTCGGCCTGAGTCGCGAGCAGCGGGCGAAGTCCGAAACCGAGGCCCAGGCAATGGCCATCGAACGGTTCAAGGCGCGTGCGACCGACATCGCCCGCGGGTTCGGCTTTGGCGCCTACAGCCTGCGCGAAGTGTCGGTCAGTGCGAATGACCAGAACTTCGCGCCCCGGCCCAGGGTGATGGCCATGGAGGCGCGCGCAGCCATGGCCGATGCGCCGGTCCCGGTCGAGGCCGGAAAGAGCGCTGTCGTGGTGACGGTCTCCGGCTCGGTGCAACTGAAGTAGCAGCAGGGCTGGCCAGGTCACGCCATGGAGCGGGTCGATTGTGTGGTGGTGGGCGCAGGAGTCGTAGGCCTTGCCGTTGCGCGGGCCCTGGCCCAGCGCGGGCGCGAGGTGCTGGTGCTGGAGGCAGAAGCCGCCATCGGGACGGGCACCAGTTCGCGCAACAGCGAAGTCATCCATGCCGGCCTGTACTACCCGCGCGGATCCCTGAAGGCGCGCCTGTGCGTGCGGGGCCGCGATCTCCTGTACGAGTACTGCGCCAGCCGCGGTGTCGCGCACCGGCGCTGCGGCAAGTTGCTCGTGGCCACCTCCGAGGACCAACTGCCCCAGCTGCACGCCGTCATCGCGGCCGGGCTGGGCAACGGCGTGTCGGACCTTCGCATGCTGAGCCAGGCCGAGGCACAGGCGCTGGAGCCTGAACTGGCGTGCGTGGGCGCGGTGTTGTCGCCCTCCACCGGCATCATCGACAGCCACGCGTTCATGCTCGCGTTGCAGGGCGACCTGGAGCACGCTGGCGGCATGGTGGTTCTGCACGCAGCGGTGGAGTCCGTGCAGCACGCAGCGGACGGCTTTCGCATTCGCACCCGAGATGGCACGCTCCTTCTGGCGGAACTGCTGGTCAACAGTGCAGGCCTGTCGGCGCCGGCATTGGCGCGTTGCATCGAAGGGTTGCCACAGTCTTGCGTGCCGCAGGCCTTCTTTGCCAAAGGCAACTACTTTTCGCTCGCGGCGCGCTGCCCCTTCACCCGCCTGATCTATCCCGTGCCGGAAAAGGCCGGGCTGGGTGTGCACCTCACGCTGGACCTGGCCGGGCAGGCCAAGTTCGGGCCGGATGTGCAGTGGGTCCCGGGGCCGGACGACCTGCGTGTGGATCCCGCCCGCGGCGAGGCCTTCTATGCACAGATCCGCAAGTACTGGCCAGGCCTGGCGGACGGCGCACTGCTGCCGGCCTATGCAGGCATCCGGCCCAAGCTCCAGGCGCCTGGCGAGGACCCCCGTGATTTCATGCTGCAGGGCCCGGCCGACCACGGCGTGTCCGGTCTGGTGAATCTTTTCGGAGTCGAATCCCCCGGGCTGACCAGTTCACTGGCCATTGCCGACCAGGTCGCTGCGATGTGCGTCTAGCGGCCCGCTTTCGCCGCATGGCGCTGGAGCGCCTTCGCCGCCTGTTGCACCAGTGCCGGTCCCTGATAGATCAGGCCGGTGTAGATCTGCACCAGGTCTGCGCCCGCTTCGATCTTGCCGACCGCATCCGCGGCGGACAGGATGCCGCCCACACCAATGATGGGAAAGTCGCGGCCCAGGGCCTGGCGCAATTGGCGGATCACCCGGTTGCTCGCCTCACGCACGGGCGCGCCTGACAGGCCGCCAGCCTCGGTGGCATGGGGCAAGCCCTGCACGGCAGTGCGCGACACGGTGGTGTTGGTGGCGATGACGCCGTCCATGCCGTGGTCGCACAGGATACGCGCGATGTGTGAGACCTGCTCTGCGTCCAGGTCGGGCGCGATCTTCACGAACAACGGGACCTTGCGGGCGTGCTGCTGCGCCAGTTGCCGCCGCCGGTCGGACAGACTGCCCAGCAACCTGGCGAGCGCGTCGTCCGACTGCAGTTCGCGCAGGTTGCGGGTGTTGGGGCTGGAGATGTTGACGGCCACATAGTCCGCATGCGGGTAGACGGCATCCAGCCCGAGCAGGTAGTCGTCGGCTGCCTGTTCGATGGGGGTGGCTGCGTTCTTGCCGATGTTGAGGCCCAGTATGCGCCCATTGCCGCGAAATTCGGACTTGCGCACATTGGCGACAAACGTGTCCAGGCCATCGTTGTTGAACCCCAGGCGGTTGATGAGCGCATGCGCCTGCGGCAGGCGGAACATGCGCGGCTTCGGGTTACCCGGCTGGGCCTTGGGCGTCACCGTGCCGACTTCAACGAAGCCGAAACCCATGGCCCCGAGGGCATCGATGCAGCGCGCGTTCTTGTCCAGTCCGGCCGCCAGACCGACCCGGTTGGGGAATGACAAGCCTGCGATGGTGACCGGATCACGCTCCAGGGCGCGGGTGTAGGCCCAGGCCAGCGGCGTGCGCTGGGTACAGGCCAGCGCGTCCAGGGTCAGTTCATGGGCTGTTTCTGCGTCCAGGCCGAACAGGAAGGGCCGGGCC
>JBIKTP010000424.1:0-3631 GCA_044348035.1 Burkholderiaceae bacterium | reverse complement strand
GGGTGATGCCGGTGGCCAGCATCGCCTTGACGACGGCAAACCATTCCCACGGATGGCCGATGCACAGCTTGAAACCCACCGGCTTGCCACCCGAGAGCTTGCGCAGGCGCACGATGAAATGCATCATCCCGACCGGTGTGGAGAAGGCGCTGTGCGAGGCGGGTGACACGCAGTCGGTGCCCACCGGCACACCCCGCGCCTGCGCGATCTCGGGAGTGACCTTGGGGCCGGGCAACACGCCGCCATGGCCTGGCTTGGCGCCCTGGCTGAGCTTGATCTCGACCATCTTCACCTGCGGGTCGCGTGCGTTCTCCGCGAAGCGTTCCTCGCTGAAGCTGCCATCGCCGTTGCGGCAGCCGAAGTAGCCCGAACCGATCTCCCAGATCAGGTCGCCGCCGTTCACCCGGTGGTGCACCGAGATCGACCCCTCGCCGGTGTCGTGTGCAAACCCCCCCAGGCGAGCGCCGGCGTTGAGCGCCTTGATCGCGTTGGCGCTCAGCGAACCGAAGCTCATCGCCGAGATGTTGAACACGCTGGCGTGGTAGGGCTGCGTGCAGCGGTCGGTGTCGGACGGCAGCTGTGCCACCTCGTCGGGCGTGCCACCGATCCAGACGCGGAAGTCGTGGGAGGCAATGGTGGTCGGCACCATCGAGTGGTTCATCCATTCGTAGCCCTCCGAATGCACATCGAGCTGGGTGCCGAAGGGCCGCTTGTCCGAGTCGCCCTTGGCGCGCTGGTAGACCAGCGAGCGCTGGGCGCGCGAGAACGGCGTGGCCTCGGTGTCGTTCTCCAGGAAGTACTGGCGGAGCTCGGGGCGCACATATTCGAGCATGAAGCGCAGGTGCCCGATGACGGGGTAGTTGCGCAGGATCGAACGCCTGACCTGCACCACGTCATGCAGGCCAACCGCCACCAATACCAGGAACAGGCCGGCCCAGGCGGCACCATGACCGGCAGTCAGCCAGCTGAACACCGACATTGCGAGGCCCAGCACACACAGGCCGAAGACGGTGTAGCGGATGGGGTACCACTGGTTGAGCATATGGAACATGGTCGGGAGTCTCGGTTGTGGGTTGGTGCCTGGGCCGCGCTGCTGTTCAACGGCGCCAGGCGAGGTGTTTGCGCAGGCCCGCAATTGCCATCGCCATGCCCTGCGGCTCCAGCGCGGCGAACGCACGGTAGAACCTGGCCAGGGTGTCTTCATCAACATGCATGGGGCTCTCCGTCGGGCGTCAGGGCGGGTCGAGCGCCGAAGGAATGGCTTCGCCGAGGAAGTCGAATACCGCCCGGATCCGCGGGCTGGTGCGGATCTCCCGGTGCACCACCAGCCACACCGGGATCGGCGGGATCTTCAGTGCCGGCAATACGCGGACCAGACCGGCTTCGGTGCGCGCCACATAGTCGGCCATGAAACCAATGCCCAGGCCGGCCTGCACGGCTGCAACGTAGGCGATGAGGTCATCGGTGCGCAGCACGAAGTCCTCGCGCTGCAGGTGCAGCCCGCCCTTGGCGAAACCCTGCTGGATGGTCTCCAGCTGGTCATGGCCGATCAGGTCGTGCTGGAGCAAGTCGGCCGCCTGCAACGGGGTGCCGCGCCGGCGCAGGTAGTCCCGGTGGGCATACGCGCCCAGGCCTACCTTGCCTATGCGCCGCGCAATCAGCGTGGCCTGGTCGGGCGGCACCATGCGCAGCGCGATGTCTGCTTCACGTCGCAACAGGTTGGTGACCGCATTGCTGACCACCAGGTCCACCTGCACCTGGGGCAGCACCGTGCGCATGCGCGCCAGCACCGGCGGCAGCAGCACGCAGGCCACCGGCTGGCTGGCGCTCAGGCGGATGGCACCGGAAACGCCGGACTCTGCCACAGACACCTTGCGCGCGAGCTGCAGGGCGCCCTGCTCCATGGCCCGCGCCGATTCGGCCAGCTGCAGTGCGGTGGCCGTGGGCAGCAGGCCGCGCCCGGTGCGCTCGAACAGCAGCACCCCGACCTGCGCTTCCAGCTCGGCAATATGCCGCCCGATGGTCGGCTGGCTGGACTGCAGCGCGCGCGCAGCCCCGATCAGGCTGCCGCACTCCAGCGCGGCCAAAAAGGAAGGGATCAGGCCCCAGTCGAAGGCATGCTTCATCCCCGGCAAGACGGGCAGGCTGCGTTATGCATTTGTGAAACTCTGTATGTCCGTATTCGACAATTGTGGTTTGCCGGCACTCTTTCCACAATACCCGCATGGCACAAACAACACACTCCCGTCCGACAGCCCCTGCCACCTGGTCACGGCCGCCCGCGGACGGCGCCCGCAGACGCTTCATCCGGCTGGCCGGCGGCGGAGCCCTGGCGGCCGTCGCGGCGGGTGGCCTGGCCGGCTGCTCGGATGCGTTTCCCCCCGAGGCCCTGGAGGCGTGGCGGGGGCCGGCGCAGGAGATGGACCTGCGCCGCTGGGCTGTGGCCCATGCCATCCTGGCTCCGAACTCGCACAACCGCCAGCCGTGGCTGGTCGACCTGCGTGAGCCGGACACCATCCTGCTGCATGTGGACCGCGAACGCCTGTTGCCGATGACGGACCCCTGGTTCCGCCAGATCATGGTGAGCCAGGGCACCTTCCTCGAGGCACTGGTGCTGGCCCTGGCCGAGCGGGGCCAGCAGGCCCGTGTCGAGCTGTTCCCGCAGGGGGAGTTCGGGCCGCGCAGCGTCGACGCCCGCGCGGTGGCACGGGTGACCTGGACGGCGCCAGAGACCGGTACCGGCAAGGACCCGCTGTTTGCGTTCCTGTTGCGTCGGCACACCGCCAAGGTGGACTACGACACCAGCCGGCCCGTGCTGGCACAGACACTGCAGGCACTTGAAACCGGTCTGGTCGATCCGGGCGTGCGGTTCGGCGCCACCATCGATGCGGCGCGCGTCGAAGCCCTGCGCACGCTGTGCTGGGAGTCGGCGCGGGTGGAGTTGCTCACGCCGCGCACGGTGATGGAGAGCGTGCGCCTCACGCGGGTCGGTCCGCAGGAGATTGCCCGCCACCGCGACGGCATCAGCGTCAACCAGTGGCTGCCACGCATCGCCAACGCCGTGGGCGCCTTCGACCGCAGCAATCCGCCGGCGGAGGGCAGCGCGGCCTACAAGCAGATGATGGGCCGCTTCGAAGGCCACAGCCGCACCGCCATCGGGTTTGTCTGGTTGTCCACGCCCACCGAGCGCCATGCCGGCGCCGGCACCCTGCGCAGTGCCGAGGTGCAGGCTGGCCGCGCGTACATGCGGCTGCAGCTGCGCGCCACCGCGCTGGGCCTGCAGATGCACCCGATGAGCCAGGCCCCCCAGGAGTTTCCCGAGATGCGGCCCTGGTACGAGCGGCTGCACCAGTTGCTGCTGGGCAAGCCCGCGCAGCAGGAAACCGTGCAGATGTTCTGCCGCATCGGGTATTGCACCGGGCAGCAGCATACACCGCGCCGGACGCTGGACAGCTTCCTGCAGGTGTAGTGGCCGGCCGGGCTTCAGGCCAGGTGCAGCAGCAGCCCGCGCAGCGCGTGTTCGACAGTGGCTGCGCGCACCGCAGCGCGCTCGCCTGCGAAATACTGCACGTCCGACCACACCGCGCCGCCTGCCGACCAGCCGAACCACACCATGCCCACCGGTTTCCCA
>JBIKTP010000425.1:0-3631 GCA_044348035.1 Burkholderiaceae bacterium | reverse complement strand
CACAATATAGGCCAGCACGAAAACTGCCACCATTGCCAGCGTCAGCACCAGAACGAAAAAGTAGACGGCCGGTTCGTAGTCGCGGGAGATCGCGGACACGGGGACGGAGTAGGCCAGTCGGATGAAGGGTTTGTCCTTCACGATCGTCATGTCCTGGAACGCGATCAGGCCATTGTCCACCCGGAGGATCTGAACGGACGGCGCGACCACCTGCGCCAGGTATGGGCGCGGATCGAGCCGATCCTGGCCTGCCGGTGGCTCCAGAAGCGCCGAACCATCGGCGCCGAACAGCCAGACCGGGTTCTGGTCGAGGAACTTGACCGACTGCAGCCGTTTGGCGAACTCGTCCAGCCTCAGGCGGATGAACACCACCCCGCCAAACCCGCCGCTGTCGAAGTCCACCAGCGGCAAGCCGGCCAGGAACGACATCCGGCCCTGCTCGTCGCGGAACGGCCCCTCGATGGAGACCTCACGCGGGGGCATGAACCATTCCATGTTGCCCGAGGACAGCAGCAAGGGCGCGGTGCGGATGCGCTCGAACAGCCGCAGCAGCGCTCGGCGTGTCGACTGTGCGGCGGAGTCTGGCGGCGCAATGCCCTTTTCCATCACGTTGCCGGTCTCCACGCTGCGCTGGCCATTGACGACATCGACGACGAACTCCCCCTCGCCATCGACATAGTAGATGCCGGTGTAGCTCTGGTAGGCGCCCTGCAGCCCCAGCAGATGCTTCTCCAGGGCCTTGGCCTTGATGATGCGCTCGTCGCGGGATGCCAGCAGATAACCGACCAGCGAGTCGGACTCCGTCACCTGACGCAGGGACCGCAAGAGCCCGACGCTGAACTCCTGCCGAAAGTTGTCCTCGATGATGGCGATCTGCTGGCTCACGCTCTGGCGCAAGCGCACTTCGTTGGAACGCTTGTTGAATTCGATCGACAACAGCACCAGTGGCACCCCGGTGATCAGGCCCACCACAAAGAATGCCAGTACCAACCGGTTGAAGATCGAGCGCCTTCCGAGCAGCAAGGTGTCCGTCCTCAGTTCTTCAGTGCGAGCGACTTGTCGACAATTTCATCGATCAGGTACATCGATTCATCCAGCCGGATCCCCAGCGCGCGGGCCCGGTTGCGATTGACCAGATAGGGGCCGCGCTCGGGCGTGCGCACCGCCATCCTGGCCGGATTCAGGCCTTGCTCGAGGATGCCGTAGGCCATCTCGAACGCCACGAAGCCCTGGTTGTAGCCTGAGTCATTGGCCGTCAGGAGCATGCCTTCCAGGACGAACTGGTCTTCATGCGATGCCTCGGGAATCTTGATGTTGTTCAGGTACCAGCGGCCAGCGGTCAGCATGTCCACATGCCTGCCCCTGCGGTCACGCAGGGTGTCGTGGTTGAGGACGAAAAGAACATCGACCTTGCGCGCCAAAGCGAGCGCACCGGCCTGGAAGTCCTCGTATGAGTTGGTCACGACCTTGTCGACAAGCTTGAACGGGAGCACGCCCCGCCGGTCGAGCTGCTCGATCATCTTGATGTTGGGACGGGTGGATTCGGAGTCACAGGCCAGAATGCCGAATGTTTTGGCCTTGGGCACCAGGCGCTTGAGCAGGTCCAGGCTCTCCTTGTGGTAACCGGACTGCCAGACGCCGGTGACATTGCGCCCGGGTGCTTCCAGCTTGTCGATCAGCCCGTAGCGCAGCGGTAACCCGTTGATTCCCCAGAACACCACGGGAACCTTGCTGTCCAGCAACTGGTTGCCTATGTAGTTGGCGGCGTTGTCGTCCCCCAGCATGACGAGGTCTGGCGCAAACTTGCGAATCTCCTGCATGATGGCGGTGGTGCTGGCAGCCATCTCCAGCGTGCCGCCGCGCCGCTTGGTGTCCATCCACATCTTGCGCAGCACCACCTTGTCTGTCTGCAGCCTGTCGGTCCTCAGGAATTCCCGCGCCTGCTGATCAGTCGTCAGGTAACCATACTTGCGCATGGCTGCGTTGACACCCTGCTGGGTTGACTTGCTCCAGATGTAGGCGCGGTCGTAGCTGCTGACGATGAAGATGCGCTTGGGGCCGGGCTTGTCCTGCGCCTGCAGCCTGGGCGCCAGCAGCAGAACCAGGAGCAGCAGCAGGATCGCGCGCGACAGGACGCGAACCGGGACAATGCCCAGGCGGTGGACAGCGAGCGCAGGGTAGGCGAACGGCATACCGTTGTCACACCTTGCGCTGCGCGCGCCATTTGTCGAAGATGGCCCTCGACTGCGCTGCATACATGTCCAGCGAAGCCTCGGGCGTCAGCCGCCCTGATGCCGCGTCGGCGAACATGCGCGGAATCAGCCAGCCCTTCCAGATCTCGTCGATCGCCGCGTTGGAGTACCCCGGGTAGCCGACATTGACGGTCCAAGAGGAGGCGCCGGCGAATATCTTGTACTTGTCCTGCGGGTTGGCTGCCGGGTCTTTGGCGATCAGCTGGTTCAGGTCCGGCACCAGCTGGGGATAGGTGGGAAAGTTGTAGAAGCCGCTGGCCAGGAAGGCCTCGCGCGAGGCGCCTGCCAGATCCACCAGGAACTTTTTGGCACCGTTGATGTTGCGCGAGAACTTCCAGATCACGTAGGCGTTCATCAGGTGCATCACGCCCAGTTGCGCAACCGGGCCGCGGGCCGGCACCGCCAGCGCGATCTTGTCGGCGATCGGTATGCGCTCCGCCTCGCCGGTCCGTGTGATGGAAATCGCGTTCAGTGTCAGAGAACCCTTTCCCGCCAGCATCAGCCGGTTGTTGGACGAGGCATCCCAAGAAAAGATCTCATCCGTCATGGTCTCCTTGTAGAGGACCTTGGCAAACTTCAGGGCATCCAAGGCGCCCGCTGACTTGAGACTGGGCCTGCCGTCCACCGTCTGCTCGTGGGCACCGAACGTGGCCAGCAGAGAGCGCAATGCCATGCTGCTGTCGAGTTCGCCGGACATGCCGATGCCGACGGGGATGCCATGCCGCTCGCGGATCTTGCGGCCTCCCTCCCGGATGGCATCCCATGTCGAAGGTGCCACGCCAGCTTCGTCCCACAGGTCCTTGCGATAGTTCACCGGATCAGGGACATAACTGTCCGAGAAGCCGTAGTACTTTCGGGTGATCGGGTTGTAGGTGCTGCGCACCGCGATGTCCAGCGGCTTGCCATGGCGTCTCTCGCATTCGGCATACACGTCGCGGAGGTCGACAACGAAGTCCTCGTAGGAGGAGGGCGGACTCAGGAACATGCACAGATCGTGCCCCTGCTTTTTCTTGACTTCGGCCGCCGCGCGGCTTTCGATGCTGGTCATGCCCACGTTGGTGACGATCACTTCGGTGTCATTCTTTTCGCCCCATTTACGGACGAAGTCCTTGTTGAACCATTCGTCGAACGCGGGTACGAAATGGTTCCACTGCATGATCTTGAGCGATTTCCGGGGCGCCGCCAGTGCCCGGCCTGCCAGGGGCAAGCCGATGCTGGATGCGAGGGCAGCGCCTCCGGCCGCCCGCAGGATGTCCCGCCGTCTGCCGGTGGCGGCTTGGAAGGAAGAGGTCATGGGGGTCCTTTCGCACAGATTTTTTCAGACGGTGGCCGGTGCATGGGCAGCCCTGCATCCAGTGGTAATGACTGGGGGCGCCACC
>JBIKTP010000423.1:0-3634 GCA_044348035.1 Burkholderiaceae bacterium | reverse complement strand
GGGCCTCGCGGCACTTACTGTGGACGAAAAGAAGTCCCGTGGCGCCGCGATCAACCAGGCCAAGCAGGCCATCGAAGCTGCATTGGTGGCGCGCCGTGAGGCTTTGGCAGATGCTGAGCTCCAGGAGCAGCTGCGGGCGGAGTCCCTGGATGTGAGTCTTCCGGGGCGGCGTCGCCTTTCGGGAGGTCTGCACCCCGTCTCCATCAGCAGCGAGCGCATCGAGGCCATCTTTGGGTCCATGGGCTTCGAGGTGGCGCAAGGCCCCGAGATCGAGGCAGACTGGTTCAACTTCACCGCCTTGAACACACCCGAGGACCACCCGGCCCGGTCCATGCACGACACGTTCTATGTCGAGGGCGGCACTGCCACCGCGCCCAACCTGCTTCGCACGCATACCAGTCCCGTACAGATCCGGCATGCGGTGCAGCATGTCAAGAAATACCGCCACCTGCTGGATGCCGGGCAGTCCATGCCGGAGATCCGGGTGGTGGTGCCCGGGCGTTGCTACCGCGTTGACAGCGATGCCACCCACTCCCCCATGTTCCACCAGGTGGAGGGTTTGTGGGTCGGTGAGAACGTCAGCTTCAAGGACCTCAAGGTCATCTACCTGGATTTCATCCAGTCCTTCTTTGAAACCAAGGACCTCGACATCCGGTTCCGGCCGAGCTTCTTCCCATTCACCGAACCCAGCGCCGAGATCGACATCATGTTCGGTGCAGGGCCGCTCAAGGGCCGTTGGCTCGAGGTGTCAGGCTCTGGCCAGGTGCATCCCAACGTGATCCGCAACATGGGGCTGGACCCGGAGCGCCACATAGGCTTCGCCTTCGGCTCCGGTATCGACCGCCTCACGATGCTGCGTTACGGCGTCGACGACCTGCGCCTGTTCTTCGATGGCGACATCCGCTTCCTGTCGCAATTCCAGTAGCCCACCAAGATCACCATGCAATTCCCTGAATCCTGGTTGCGCGAGTTCTGCAACCCCCCGCTGACAAGCCGGCAACTGGCCGACGCCCTGACCATGGCCGGCCTCGAGGTCGAGGAACTCAAGCCGGTGGCGCCCCCCTTCACCCACATCGTGGTCGGCGAAATCAAGGAGGCCGTCCAGCATCCCAATGCAGACCGCCTGCGCGTGTGCAAGGTCGATATCGGGCAGGGTGGCCTGCTCGACATCGTCTGCGGCGCACCCAATGCGCGGGTGGGTATCCGGGTTCCGTGCGCACTGGTGGGTGCGGAACTCCCGCCCGGCCCCGACGGCAAGCCCTTGGTGATCAAGGTCGGCAAACTGCGCGGGGTGGAGAGCCAGGGCATGTTGTGTTCGGCGCGCGAACTGCAGCTGTCGGACGATCACGGCGGCCTGCTGGAGCTGGCCGGGGATGCTCCGCTCGGCCAGAGCATACGCGACACACTGCGCCTGGATGACAGCCTTCTGACCGTCAAGCTCACGCCCAATCTGGCGCATTGCCTGAGCGTGTATGGCGTCGCCCGGGAGGTTTCGGCGCTGACCGGCGCCGCCTTGTGCAGCCCGCAGTTTCCCGCAGTGCCGGTGGGTTGCCCCGACACGCTCCCTGTGCAGGTAAGCGCCCCGGACCTGTGCGGCAGGTTTTCCGGACGCATCGTGCGCCATCTCGATCCGCGTGCGGCAACCCCGCAGTGGATGGTCGACCGCCTGGCACGGTGCGGACAGCGCAGCGTGAGTGCGTTGGTCGACATTTCCAACTATGTGATGTTCGAGTACGGCAGGCCATCGCATATCTTCGACCTGGACAAGATCCACGGCAGCCTGGACGTGCGCTGGGGCCGGCCTGGCGAACAGCTCAAGCTGCTCAATGGAAGCACCGTGACGGTCGACGCTCAGGTTGGCGTGATTGCCGACGATCTGCAGGTGGAATCGCTGGCCGGCATCATGGGCGGCGATGCGACCGCCGTCTCGGATGACACCCGCAGTGTCTATGTGGAGGCCGCCTTCTGGTGGCCCCGGGCCGTGGCGGGCCGCTCGCGCCGCTACAACTTTGCCACCGATGCGGGCCATCGTTTCGAGCGCGGCGTCGACCCGAGCCAGACCGTCGAACACATCGAACGCATCACCCAGCTGATCATCGACATATGCGGGACGCCTGCGACTGTGTGCGGTCCAGTCGACGACCAGAAGGTCAACCTGCCGGTGTCCACGCCGGTATCCCTGCGGGTGGCGCGCGCCGCCAGGGTGATCGGGATGCCCCTGAGCCTGGAGCAGTGTGTCGGCGCCTTGACCCGGCTCGGACTGCCGGTCACCGTCCAGTCGGCCCCGGTACCTGGCACCGATGCGGCTGGCACTTTGAGCGTGGTGCCACCCCCCTACCGGTTCGACATCGCGATCGAAGAGGACCTGATCGAAGAGATTGCCCGTGTCATTGGCTACAACAACCTGCCAGTCACGCCGCCGCTGGCGCCCATCACGGCACGCATCCGTCCGGAGGCGCAACGCAGCAGCCATGCCGTGCGTCATGCATTGGCGGGCCTGGGCTACCAGGAGACGATCAACTTCAGTTTCGTGGAAGAACGCTGGGAGCGGGAGCTGGCTGGCAACCCTGCGCCGGTGAAACTGCGCAACCCGATCGCCAGCCAGATGAGCGTCATGCGCTCCTCGCTGCTGGGATCCTTGTTGCAGGTGCTGAAATTCAACCAGGACCGCAAGGCCTCGCGTGTACGGGTGTTCGAACTGGGGCGGGTGTTTCTGCGGGATGGGGCTGTGGCCAATACCGACTCCACCGTCCAGGGTTTCCATCAGCCCATGCGTGTGGCGGGTATGGCCGTGGGCGCCGTGGATGCGCCACACTGGGGCACCAAGGACCGGCTGGTTGATTTTTTCGATGCCAGTGGGGACGTCGAGGCCCTTCTCGCGCCTGTGAAGCCGGTGCTTGAACCGGCGGATCACCCCGCCATGCACCCTGGCCGGTGCGCCCGTGTGATGGTCGATGGCCATGCGATCGGCTTTGTCGGCGAACTCCATCCCAAGTGGCGCCAGTCCTATGACCTGGCGAGTGCGCCTGTCATGTTCGAGCTGGACCTTGACGCCGTGCTGCAGCGGTCCGTACCTGTTTTCCGTCAGGTGTCCAAGCACCAGCCGGTGCAGCGGGACATTGCGGTGTTGTTGGGGGAGCGGGTGACGCATGCTGCCCTCATGGCGACCATCTGGTCTGCACCGACACAGGGCCTTTTGCGCGATGCGACACTGTTCGATGTGTACCGCCCGAAGCAGCAGCTCGAGGCATCGACTGTTGCTCTGGCGCACCCTGCCGAAAAAAGCCTCGCCGTTCGCTTGACGCTCAATGGCGACGACGCTACGCTGACCGACCAGCAGATCGACGCCGCAGTGCAGGCAGTGGTCGCGCAATTGTCGGCATCCCTGGGTGCCCGACAACGCGTCTGAGGGCGGGTGTCCAGAAAAACAGAACGTGCAAGCGGGGAGGGGAAGCATGGAATTTGCAATCGAGAGCCTGGAAACACCGGCTCTGACGAAAGCCCAGTTGGCGGAGCTGCTGTTTGAGCAGATCGGTTTGAACAAGCGCGAGTCGAAAGACATGATCGATGCCTTCTTCGACCTGATATCAGCCAGCCTGGTGGACGGTGCCGATGTCAAGATTTCCGGTTTTGG
>JBIKTP010000422.1:0-3636 GCA_044348035.1 Burkholderiaceae bacterium | reverse complement strand
TCGAGCACCACGGCCAGGGTGTTGCGCCACTCGACGCTGGAGAGCTCGGCCAGTTGGGCTTCACGCCGGATGGCGGCGTTGTTGACCAGTACGTCGAGGCGGCCGAAACGCGCCGCAACCTGCGCCACCATGGACCGGACTGCCTGCGCATCGGTGACGTCCGCCACGCACAGCATGGAAGGCGTTCCGAGCGCCTCGAGTTCCTCCACCACCGCCCGCCCTTCGTCTGCCGAACTGCGTACGTTGACGACGACCGCCAGGCCGTCACGCGCCAACGCACGGGCAATCGAGCGGCCGATATTGCGTCCGGCCCCAGTCACAAGCGCCACCCTGCGTGGCTCGCGGGTGCTCGGAATGGCGTTCGTCATGCCGTACCCCCCGACAGCATCGTCAAGGGCAGTGGCGCCTCGCCAAAGGCAGCGTTGACACAGGCCAGCACCGCCGCGGCCTGCGCATCGGGAAGAGCGCCGTGGCGGCAGTTGGCGTGAAACTTCCGGGTCAGGTCTGCATCGCTGAGCGGGTGCTCGGCGCCCCCCTGGAAATAGCCCTGCCGCTCCTCCAGCACCGTGCCGTCCTGCAGAGTCACCCGCACATGGCCGGTGAACTGGCGCGGATAGGGATTCTCGGGGTCTACCCGGTAGCGGACCTTGGCCGCCAGCGCGCGCATGTCCGCCCGCTGGACCACTGCCTCGGTGTAGGCCGCCAGCCCTGCGTCGTCAAGGACCAGACCGGCAGCGATCGCATACGGGATGCTGAACTTGGCCGCATACGCGTTGGGCGGCGCCGCCTTCAGCGCCAGTGGCTCCCACAGGCGGTGCACAATGCCCTCGGCCGTGTCGCATTCGATGGACTGCACCTGCTCGGCAGTGGCGCCGCGCCGGCGCAAGGCCCGCGCGCAGTCGATATAAGGATGGGCCATCGTTCCACAGGCATAG
Source organism: Burkholderiaceae bacterium (assembly GCA_044348035.1). Lineage (GTDB taxonomy): Bacteria > Pseudomonadota > Gammaproteobacteria > Burkholderiales > Burkholderiaceae_C > CAISIP01. Next base: position 2,701 of record JBIKTP010000422.1, on the reverse strand, counting down.
GGCTTGAAGGCGATGGTCGTCCAGTGCCAGCGCTCGCCAAAACCCTCCAGCATGGCCTCGAAATCGCCGTTTGTCGTGTTGGCAAACCCGTGAAACAGGCCGTGTGTGCCCTCGAAGACCGTGGCCGGGCCCTTGAAGCCGTTCTGCGCCAGGCGTACCGCGCGGTAGGCAGACTGCGCCGCCCAGCCAGGGTGCATGCGCTTGGTCCATGAGCCGTCGGCCAGGTACTCGATGATGCCGCCAGCCATGCTGCCGGCCAGGCCAAAGGCATCCACCAGCTGGTGCTCAGGAAGCCGCAAGGCCGCGCCGATGCCGGCCACTGCGCCGATCACGCCGAAGATGGCGGTCGGGTGAAAGCCCGCCTTGTGAACCCGTGTAGGCGCCACGGCGCACAAGCGGCAAGTCACCTCGACCCCGAGGGCGATGCCACGCAACAGGTCGGCGCCCTGCAACTGGTGGCGCTGTGCGGTGGCCACAAGCGCCGGAACCACCACCGCCCCTGCATGCACCGGCCCACCCTCGTAGGTATCGTCGAAATCCTCGCCATGGGCCGCGATGCCGTTGACGAAGGCGGCCGCCTCGACACCGAAGCCCTCGGGCACGCCAATCACCGTGCAGGGACCCGGCTGCTCCACCGCCGACAGCGCAGCGCGCACGTAGTCTTCACGGCGCGCGGCAATGCAGATGCCGGCAACGTCCATCAGCAGGCGGCGCGCCACGGCCTGCGCCTGCGCGTGCTGTTCCGGACGGGACCCCACGACCGCGCGCGCCAGACGCGCGGCAACGGTCTCGGGGGATGCTGAAGGGGCGCTCATGCCTTGGGCTTTCTCACGCTGAACTCCTTGAAGCCGGTGTACAGGGTCAACACCAACGCCAGCGCCAGCAGACCGGCAGACACCGGGTCGGTCAGGAATATCGAGTGCTCACCACCGGAGATCAGCAGACTGCGTCGGTAGTTGGACTCCACCAGATACCCCAGTACCAGGCCGAGCACCATCGGCAGCACCGGAATGCGCAGCAGGCGCATGCAGTAGCCGAGAACGCCGACCGCAAGCACGAGCGCAAGGTCGAACACGCTCTGGTGCAGGGCGTACACACCGGTCATGACCAATGCCAGGATGCCGGCGATCAGATAGGGCTTGGGACGGTTCACCAGCCAGATGCAGGGTGTGAGGATCACCAGTCCGATCAGCAGCATCGCGATGTTGGCAAACAGCAACCCTCCGTACAGGCCGTAAACCACATCGGGCGCCTTCTGGAACAGCATCGGCCCAGGCTGCAGTCCGTGTATCAGGAAGCCTCCCATCAGGATCGCTGCGGAATTGGAGCCGGGAATGCCAAGGCTCAGCAGCGGCACCAGCGCAGTGGCAGTGACCACATTGTTGGCGGCCTCGGGCGCCGCCACCCCCTCCGGCGAGCCATGGCCGTATTCCTCCGGGTGCCGGGACCAGCGCTTGCTTTCCGAATAGGCCATGAACGCGGCCACGGTACCGCCAGCGCCGGGTGTGACGCCTTCGAAGGTGCCGACCGCAGCGCCAATCGCCTGCGGGCGGAACAGGCGCTTCCACAGGGCCCAGTCGGGCAGTTTGAGGCGCGAGGTGGCCGCGTCCGCCTTGGCCCAGGCTGGCTCGCCAATCTGCACCAGCATCTCGGTCACGGCAAACAGGCCCACCATGATGATGATCGGCTTGACGCCGTCGATCAGGTGCGGTGAGCCAAACGTGAATCGGGAGACGCCGGACACGGGGTCACTGCCGATGAAGGCGATCATCAGGCCCATGCAGGCCGCCACCAGACCCTTGAGCAGGGACCCGCCCGAGAGACCGGCGATCACCGAAAGGCCCAGGACGCCCAACGAGAAATAGGCCGCCGGCGTGAACGCCAGCGCCACCTTGGCCAGGCTCTCGGTGGCCAGTACAAGCACCAGCAGGCCAAACAGACCACCGACCAGGCCGGACACCAGCGAGATGCCCAGCGCGTCTCCGGCCTTGCCCTGGCGCGCCATCTCGAAGCCGTCGATCACGGTGGCTGAGGCGGAGTTGGTGCCGGGTGTCCGGATCAGGATGGCCGGTATCGACCCACCGTACTCGGCACCGACGTATACGCTTGCCAGCAACACGATCGCCACCGTGGGTGGCAGACCCACGGTAAATGGAAGCAGCAGAGCCATCGCGATCGATGGCGAGATGCCTGGCAAGGCCCCACCGAGAATGCCCCAGAGGACACCGCCGAAGGCCGCTGCGATCACTCCCAGTGAGGCCAGGCCACCAGCCGCCTGCAGAAACGCATCCATGGGTCAGCCCGCGAAGAGGGTGGGCCAGATGCCGGCAGGCATCCGGACGCGAAGGGCGAAGTCGAAGACCAGCCACAACACAGGCCCGGTGACGACCGCAAAACCGATGAGAACCGATTTCTGGCGACCACCGGCGAACCACGCGATCGCCGCCGCGAGCAGCCCGACAGCCACCACATACCCAAGCCAGGGCAAGGCAATCAGGTAGGCCGCCAGGATCAGCAGCAGACCGCCGGCGAGTGCATGCGTGCGCAGGCTGGCCGCTGGCCGAGCGCCAGCGTCGGCCTGTTGTGCGGAGTCGCGCGTCGCGGATCGACTGCCGGGAAGGAGACCCTTGAGAATCAGGACCGTCGACACCAGGGCCATGAGCCCACCAATGGCCACGGGCACGCCGGAGGCCCCTACCGG
>JBIKTP010000421.1:0-3639 GCA_044348035.1 Burkholderiaceae bacterium | reverse complement strand
ACGGGGGGGGTGTCCCGGACAATCCGCAAGGTGATCACGACGGTTTCTTTTACGCACTGCTGGAAAAGCGTCCGCGCTAGTCTGCTGGCGCTGTGGCTGTGTGTACCCGTGCTGCTGCTGCTGGTGGCGACCGGCGCGCGCGCGCAGCCCGGTGCGGCCGAGTTCACACAGATGCGGCTGGAGCGCGATGCCGAGGGCATCTACGTGTTCGCCAGCCTGCGCGTGGACCTGCCAGCCGCCGTGGAGGAAGCCCTGGTCAAGGGCGTGCCCATGTTCTTCGTGGTCGAGGCAGAGGTCATGCGCCACCGCTGGTACTGGTCCGACAAGGTGGTGGCCAGCATGCAGCGCCACCTGCGCCTGGCCTACCAGCCGCTCACGCGGCGTTGGCGCCTCAATGTGGCTTCGGGCGTGATCACCAACAGCAGCATGGGCATGACGCTGAACCAGAGTTTTGACACCCTGGCCGAGGCCATGGCCGCGCTGCGGCGTCTCTCGGGCTGGAAGGTCGCCGACGCCAGCGTGCTCGACCCGGGCTCCACCCACAAGGTCGAGGTGCGTTTTGCGCTCGACCTGGCCCAGCTGCCGCGACCCTTCCAGATCGGCGCCTTCGGGCAGTCCGACTGGACCATCTCCGCCCGTGCCATGCAGCAGATCAGCCCCGAGGGCACCCGGTGAAACCGGCGCCACCGGCCGCAGCACCGGCGTCCGGCGCCTTGCGCCATCAGTCGCGGGCCCTGCGATGGTCGGTGGGTGTGGGCCTGGCGGCCATGACGGCCATCGGCCTCGTGCTGCTGTTCCTGCTCACCCAGGCCACCAACAACCGCGAGCTCTACGAGCGCAACTATGCCCGGCTGTTCACCGTCAACATGGTGGTGGCCGGGCTGCTGCTGCTGATCATCGGCTGGATCATCGGCCGACTGTTGTCGCGCCTGCGTCGCAAGCGCTTCGGCAGCCGGCTGCTGCTCAAGCTGGCGGCCATCTTCGCACTGGCCGGTTTTGCGCCTGGCGTGCTGATCTACGTGGTGTCCTACCAGTTCGTGTCGCGCTCCATCGAGAGCTGGTTCGACGTGAAGGTCGAAGGCGCGCTTGACGCCGGCCTGAACCTGGGCCGCGTGACGCTGGAGACACTCAGCAACGACCTGGCCAACAAGGCGCGCATCGCGGCGCCCCAGCTCTCGAGCGTGCCCGATGCGGCGGCCACCCTGCCCCTGGAGCGCCTGCGCGACCAGCTCGGCGCCAGCGATGTCGTGCTGTTCAATGGCGCCGGCCAGCCGATCACCTCGGTCACCCAGTCGCGTTTCCAGATCAGCAGCGAGCGGCCCACAGCGCAGCAGTTCCGCAATGCGCGCACGGCCCGCGTGATCAGCTGGGTCGAGGGGCTGGACGAAGCCACCCCCGCCACCGTGAACGACGCCCGCCTCAAGGCCCTGGCCGTGGTCGCCAGCCCCGGCTTCCAGCTGCAGGGCGACCCGCGTTACCTGCTCGTCACCCAGGCCCTGCCGGGCCCGCTGGTCACCAACGCGCTGGCCGTGACACAGGCCAACCGCGAGTACCAGGAGCGCTCGCTGGCGCGCGAAGGCTTGCGGCGCATGTACATCGGCACCCTCACGCTGAGCCTGTTCCTGGCCGTGTTCGGCGCGGTGCTGCTGGCGGTGGTGCTGGGCAACCAGATCGTGCGCCCGCTGCTGCTGTTGGCCGACGGCATGAGCCAGGTGGCCGCCGGAGACCTCACGCCCAAGGTGGCATTGCAGGGCAAGGACGAGCTCGGCGGCCTGACCCGCGCCTTTGCCGAGATGACGCAGCAGCTCTCGGACGCGCGCCAGGCGGTGGGCGCCAGCATGGAGCAGGTGAATGCGGCCCGGGCCAACCTGCAGACCATCCTGGACAACCTGACTGCCGGTGTGATCGTGCTCGATGCCGACGGCCTGATCGTCTCGTCCAACCCCGGCGCCACCCGCATCCTGCGCCTGCCTCTGGCCGCCCATGAGGGGCAGGGCCTGGCCAGTCTGGAGGGCCTGCAGGAGTTCGGCACCCAGGTGCAAAAGCGCTTCGATTCCTTTCTCGGCGAGCGCAGCGAAGACGGCCTGGACCACTGGCAGCAGTCGTTCGAGCTGGGTGGCAGCACCATGGCACAGGCCGGCCGCCGGGACGAGGCCGCCATCACTCTGGTGGCGCGCGGCGCCAAGCTGCCGGGCTCGCACCGCCTGCTGGTGTTCGACGACATCTCCGAGATCGTCTCGGCCCAGCGCGCCCAGGCCTGGGGCGAAGTGGCGCGCCGCCTGGCCCACGAGATCAAGAACCCGCTCACGCCCATCCAGCTATCGGCCGAGCGGCTGGAGATGAAGCTCTCGGGCAAGGTGGCGGCGCCAGAGCAGGCGATCCTGACCAAGTCGGTCAAGACCATCGTCGACCAGGTGGACGCCATGAAGCGGCTGGTCAACGAGTTCCGCGACTATGCCCGGCTGCCGGCGGCCGAACTCAAGCCCATCGACCTCAACGCGCTGGTGACCGATGTGCTGCAGCTCTACGAGAGCGAGAACGCCCATGTGCCCGTGCGCATGGAGCTCGACGCCGCCTGCCCGCCGATCATGGGCGACGCGCAGCAGCTGCGCCAGGTGGTGCACAACCTGCTGCAGAATGCACAGGACGCCACGCCGGCAACAGCTGCCGCCACCCCGCAGGACAACGCCGTCGTGATCCGCACCCAGTGGAACGCGGCCCGCCAGCGCGTGCGCCTGCTGGTGCTCGACCGGGGTTCCGGCTTTCCGGAACACATCCTCAAGCGCGCGTTCGAACCGTACGTGACCACCAAGGCCAAGGGCACCGGCCTGGGGCTGGCCGTGGTGAAGAAGATCGCCGACGAACACGGCTCGCGCATCGACATCAGCAACCGGGTCGAGGACGGCAAGCCGCTCGGCGCGCAAGTATCGTTATCATTCTCCGTGGTTAGCACCACACCACACGCCGGCGCAGCCTAGTGCCGGATGGCCCCAAAAGGCAAAGGGACAGCACAAGAATCATGGCAAACATACTGGTGGTTGATGATGAGCTGGGCATCCGCGATCTGCTGCAGGAGATCCTCAACGACGAGGGGCACAACGTGGAGGTGGCGGAAAACGCGGCCCAGGCCCGTGCCGCCCGCTTGCGTGACCGGCCTGACCTGGTGCTGCTCGACATCTGGATGCCCGACACCGACGGTGTGACCCTGCTCAAGGAGTGGTCCACCACCGGCGCGCTGACCATGCCCGTGATCATGATGAGCGGCCACGCCACCATCGACACGGCCGTGGAGGCCACCAAGATCGGCGCGCTGGCCTTCCTGGAGAAACCCATCACCCTGCAAAAGCTGCTCAAGGCGGTGGAGCAGGGCCTGGCACGCACCATCGTGCGCAAGCTGCAGGCGGCACCGGTGGCCGCCGCAGCCACCACGCTGGAAGTGGCGTTGGCGGAGCCCCCGGCCGAAGGCGTGCCGCAGCTCGACGTGGGGCCGCTGGCCCGCCAGAGTTTCGGCCTGGACAAGCCGCTGCGCGAGGCGCGCGACGAATTCGAGAAAGCCTACTTCGAATACCACCTGGCCAAGGAGAACGGTTCCATGACCCGTGTGGCCGAGAAGACCGGCCTGGAGCGCACGCATCTCTA
>JBIKTP010000420.1:0-3647 GCA_044348035.1 Burkholderiaceae bacterium | reverse complement strand
GCCGCGCGCTCCACCCGCAGCAGCTGCAGGCGGCCCGGGACGGCGCGAGCCTGAGCCGCAGCGGTGCCCTGGCCCAGGCGGCGGCCTTCACGTTGCTGAACCCGCATGTGTACCTGGACACCGTCCTGCTGGTGGGAAGCATCGGCGCCCAGCAGCCAGCGGGCCTGCGTGGCTGGTTTGTCGCCGGCGCCAGTGCCGCAAGCATGGTGTGGTTCGGCCTGCTGGGCTTCGGTGCGCGCTGGCTTGCGCCATGGTTTGCCAGGCCCAGGGCCTGGCAGGTGCTGGATGTGCTGATCGGCTTGACGATGTGGTCCCTGTCCGCACTGCTGGTGGTGCACCACGCCATCGCACGCTGACAGCGGCACCCGGCACGGCGTCGGCCGGCATGACCGGGTTGCGGGTCAATCGCATGGGTTCTCCCTCGGGCTTGCGTTGCGGCAGAAGGACCGGTATTGCCCGTTCTCGGACGCCGCCCGCACCGGTTACCGGCCGCATGTGCTGAAGCTGCATCGCAGCGGCCCGCAGGGGCATTCCTGGAAAATTGCCCGTGTCCTGCGCGTTTCCCGGCGGCGGTACAAAATGTCACAAGCTGGCTGCGACCGCCACCCCGGGGTGTCCTCCCGGGTGCCGGCAGTGCCTGGACACCCAACCACCGTGAGGGAGCCCGCCCGTGCCGATGACTTTCCTGTGGCCGCAGTACCTGTGGCTGTTGCTGGCGGTACCTTTGCTGGTGCTGGTGTATGTCTGGCTGCTGCGCCGCAAGAAGAAGCTGGTGCTGCGCTATGCCAGCCTGGCATTGGTCAAGCAGGCGGTGAGCCCGACCATGGGCTGGCGCCGCCATGTGCCGCCGGCCCTGTTCCTGCTCGCCCTGACGCTGATGCTGCTGGCGTCGTCCCGGCCGCTGGCGGTGGTGCCGCTGCCGTCCGACCATGGCACGGTGGTGCTGGCCATGGATGTGTCCCTGAGCATGCGCGCCACCGATGTCCAGCCCAACCGGCTGGTGGCCGCCCAGGAGGCCGCCAAGGCCTTCCTTGCCGAACTGCCCCGAAACGTCCGGGTGGCGATCGTCACCTTCGCAGGCACGGCGCAGCTGGTGCAGCCCGCCACTCTGAACCGGGAGGACCTGGTCGCCGCGATCGACCGCTTCCAGATGCAGCGCGGCACGGCCGTTGGCAGCGGGATCGTGGTGGCCTTGCAGGAGCTGTTCCCCGACGAGGGTATCGACCTCAGCGAGATGATCTACGGCAGCGGGCAAAAGCGCGGCCGCAGCATCGATGACGAAAAGGCTGAGAAGAAACCGAAGAAGGAGTTCGTGCCGGTGGCGCCGGGCTCTTACGAGTCGGCCGCCATCGTGCTGCTCACCGACGGGCGCCAGACCACCGGTGTCAACACCCAGGAGGCGGCCAAGATGGCTGCCGACCATGGCGTGCGGGTGTACTCCGTGGGCCTGGGAACGGTCAGCGGCGAAGTGCAGGGTTTCGAGGGCTGGTCCATGTACCTGCGCCTGGACGAGCCTTCGCTGAAAGCTGTCGCGCTGGCTACCCAGGGGGAGTACTACTACGCCGGCAACGCGGCCGACCTGCGCAAGGTCTACGAGAAGCTGGGCACCCGGCTGCAGGTCGACAAGAAGGAGACCGAGATCTCGGCCCTGCTGGCCTTGGTCGCCGCCGTGCTGGCGATCGGTGCCGCCAGCTTGTCGCTGCTGTGGTTCAACCGCATCCTGTAGGGCCCACGGCCTGTTCGAAAAGCTGGCGCAATGACGAAGGCGGTGCGGGAATCATGGGAGCCTCCGGGCGCGAACGGGCTGCACATCGAACAGGCTCCATCCTGGCGTCGCCACCGGCCCGGCACCGTGCGCTGGGGCACATATCAGGCGCTGGTGGCGGGGTCGTCGGCGGAGAACACCATGCTGACCAGCAGCCCGGCGGCGGCCCCGATCGCCACTGTCTGGCCGATCATGCCCAGCACCGGGGTCGATGAAAACGCCAGTGTCGCGAACGCGAAGAAGGTGGAGCCGGCGGCCAGCAGCACCGAGAGGCTGGCGCGCTGACGGGCGCCAGGCTCGCCGGGCAGCGTCGAGAAGAACAGGGTGTAGTTGGACACCACACCCACCACCAGCAGCAGCGACACCAGGTGGAACACGGTCAGCTGGCCGTGCAGCAGCCACAGCACACCGCAGGTCAGCGCCAGCGTGGCGGTGATGGTGGCGACCATCGACGCGACAGCCCGCGGGCGGCGCAGCTGCAACAACAGCACCAGAAATATCGCGCCGGTGCCCAGCAGCGCGGCCTGCATGGCGCGCTGGCGGTAATCGGCCACCAGTTGCTGAACATCTCCCTGCAGGTCGATCAGGCTCAGGCCGGGCAGTGCGGCGGCCTGCAGCAGGGGACGCAGGCGCTCGCTCGGGGGCGCGCCGCGCAGCAGGACCAGCACGGTGACGCCGTCCGGCGACTGCACGATCTGCGCCTGCAGCCAGGCACCGAGCACGGTCCCGGCATAGTGCGCCAGGCCGATGGGCGCACCGTCGCGGGTGGCCGCGACATCGGCCAGGAAGGGCTCGAAGGCCTGCGCCTGGAAACGGCCGCCCCGGGTGGCTTCCAGCACGCGCGCGCGCAGCACGTCGGCCGCCGGCAGCGCCGCCTGGCGGGCCTGCTGCACGGCCGCGCTGGGCAGCAGGTCCGTCGGGCTGTCGTAGCCGCCGAGCGTGCCCTCGCGCACCAGCCTGTCGAGCACCTGCGTGCTGGCCTCCGTGCGTTGCAGCGCCTCTTCCAGGCTTGCGCCGCGCACGGCGACCATGGTGCGCAGCTCGGGCACCCCGGCCTGCGTGCGGTAGCGCAGATCGCGCTGGTCTTCCTCGGGCGAACTGGCAGACAGGGCATCGAGCCTGTCCAGCCACAGCGTGTCCTGCCCTTGCACCAGAAGCACGGCAAACACCAATGCTGCCAGCGCCACCGGCCAGCGCCCGATGCGCATGCGCCGGCTGAGCACCGGCAGCCAGGCAAAGCGCCGTGACGGCCCGGCCGCAGCTGCCTGGTGTGCGTACAGCCCGGGGAGCAGCCAGCGGGTGCACAGGACCGCCGCCACCAGCCCGGCCATCGAAAACAGGCCGAGCTGCTGCAAGCCGGCAAACCCCGAGAAATACATGGCCGCGAAGCCGATCAGCGAGGTGAGCGCCGCCAGGTAGATCGTGCGCCAGAAGGCGCGCCCTGGCGCCTGCGCACCATCCCGTTGCACGAAGCTGTAGATGGCGTAATCGACGGCCTCACCGATCAAGGTGACGCCAAATGCCAGCGTGATGCCGTGGATCGTTCCGTAGGTCCAGCCGACCGCCGCGAACCCTGCCAGCGCGCCGGTGGCCACGGGCACGATCGCCAGGATCAGAAAGCGCGGGCTGCGCAAGGCCCACAGCAGCAGCACGGCGACCAGCAGCAGCGCCAGCAGCGCGAGCTGGTGGGCATCCGTCCCGATGGCGTCGTGGGCCATGACATTGAAGTAGGCCGCGCCTGCCAGGTCCACGACCGGCGTACCGCTTCCGCCAGGCCAGGACTGCAGGACCTGCGCCGCATGGCCAAGGGCCAGCTGCAGCGTCTCGCGCAGCCGGTCGATCTCGTGGCCGCGGGCGCGGGTCTCCATCAGCAGCAGCGCCA
>JBIKTP010000418.1:0-3650 GCA_044348035.1 Burkholderiaceae bacterium | reverse complement strand
TCCAACAGGACGCGCCATCGGTGCCAATAACGGGTGTAGCCGTGGCAACCAGCAATGGTGGATTCACTGCACGTTTCGGGAGTGGTGTCCCGAGTCCCTTGTAGTTCTCGTTGCGCTTCGGCGCACGGGACGGACAGAAACACTTACCTGACATGAATACACCAGCGACAACATACAGATTCTCTGCGGCAAGCACCGGGCGGCGCGCGGAGTTGCCAATGCCGTGGGTGCCACGCAACGAGTTGAAAATTCTTCTCGTCCGGATGGCGGCCATTGATTGCCCGATGATTCGCAACAGTTGGAAGGCGGGGCAGTAACAGCCTGAAGGGGGTATTTTGGGGGGTATCTCGAAACTCGAAAGTCCGGAAACCCTTATTTCATGCGGGTTAGCGGGCATGATCTGGAAGACGTCCACCCGCCATAAAAATTGGTTCCGATGCTATTGTCTCGATAGCATTGGAATTTGAACCCCGAACTTTGGAACATGGTCAGCCGGCCGGGCAGGTTGTTCTGGTGCGTCTGCGGTCGCGGTTTGGCGCGATTTTCTACACCCGCATGACCACCGCTGAGCGCTGCCCGGCTCTGCCAGCGAGTGGGCACCGGTGTTGAGCACCAGCATCGACCAGATCTAGGCAAAACCCTCTGCGGTCGCGGGGCTGTCTGGCTACTGGCGCCGTGCTGGCGGCGGTGCACCGGTTAAGCTTCAGCCCATGGATTCGCTCACCCAGATCGCACTCGGTTCCGCTGTCGGTGTCGCAGCCATGGGCCGGCGCACGGCGGTCTGGAAGGCCGCCCTTTGGGGGGCAGTGGGCGGTACGTTGCCAGACCTCGATGCCTTCATCGACCATGGCGACGCCATCCTCAACATGACGCGGCACCGCGCCGAGAGCCATTCGCTGATTTTCCTGACGCTCGGCGCTCCTCTGCTGGCGCTGGCGGCAGCCCGTGTGCATGGCGAAATGGCCTTGTTCCGGCGCTGGTGGCTGGCGCTTTGGCTGGTTCTGGTGACGCACCCGCTGCTGGACGCGATGACGGTCTACGGCACGCAGTTGCTGCAGCCCTTCACCGACCATCCCTATGCGGTTGGCAGCATGTTCATCATCGACCCGCTGTACACGCTGCCGCTCATCATTGGCGTCGTGGTGGCCCTGCGTCGGCCAGCCGGCCTTGGACTGCGATGGAACCAGGCGGGACTGGTGCTCAGCACCCTCTACCTGGGCTGGTCGTTCGCGGCGCAACAGCATGTGACGCAACTGGCCCGTGTGTCGCTGCAACAGGCCGGCATCGATGCCCGGCAGGTGCTGGTGATGCCCGCCCCTTTCAGCACCCTGCTGTGGCGTGTGGTGGCTGTCACGCCCACGCAATATGTCGAGGGATACCGTGGCCTGCTCGATGACGATCCGCGGATCCTGTGGGTGCCGCGCGACCGCGGCGCCGACCTTTTCGAAAAGCACCGCGACGATCTCTCGCTTGCCCGTGTGGCCGCATTCAGCAAGGGATTTTTCAGCGTGGCTGCCCAGGAGGGCCGCCTGTTCGTGACCGACCTGCGCATGGGCATGGAGCCCACCTACTTTTTCCGCTTCGATCTGGGCCCGTACAGCCCGCGCGCCGAGCGCCCGCCCGCAGCGGCGCAGACAGGCGCGCGGCCCGACCTGGGCGTGTTCCTGCCCTGGCTGGGCCGTCGCACGCTGGGCGAAACACTGCCGCCCCCCTACCTGCAGCTCAAATGACGCGCTCCAGCGCCACGCCCCGGCAGTCCATCTCGTAGTCCAGGTCGATGATCGGCGGGCGGACGTGGTGCCAGGTGATGCCGCCGGCGTCGGCGCCCCGGGCGACGAGTTCGCTGGCCATGAAGGGATGGATGTCGTGTTCGGTGTAGACCTGCGTGGCGGTCACATCGGCCCAACTCTGCCCCAGCGCGGCCAGCCGGCGCTCCTGCTCGCCCAGTACCCAGCGCAGCTTCTTCAGCAGTCCGCCGGGCGACGTGTCCCCCTTGGCGATGATGTGGTCGCGGTAGTTGGCCCGGCCCTCGGGCACCTCGCCCGAGCCTGCGATCACGAAGTCGGGTGATGCGCCGGGCGCGGGCACGGTATAGCTGAACGCATGAATCCCTTCGGTGGCCGGCGCACGGACGACCGGCACCAGGTTGCTGCGGGCGACCGGATTGATGTCGTCTCTGAAAAGGTCCCACGCGCGCAGCGTCTGCACATACTGCGCGTTGAACGTCGCGAATTGTTCGTCGCTGAACTGTGCCGGCGAGCGCAGCTCACAGGCGCACAGGGCTGTGCGCGGCCGGCCCAGGCGCTCCAGGTGGGCAGCGACGGCCTCGAAGCCTTCTGCCATCGGCAGCACCGTGTGGAACCGGACGCGTTCGATCGCCATGCCTGGCAGCGATTGCACGCCGGCCGAGTAGGGAAACACGCCGCGGATGAAGCAATAACCGCCGTCGGTGAAGGGAAGAACGTCGCTCATGGTCGTGAGATCTCCTGGGGCGTCAGCGCCTGTTGTGGGTGTGGGCAAGCACCCCGGTATGGTAGCCCGCCGCCACGTTCGCGTTGATCTTGCTGTCGATCACAGGATAGGCCCATCGGGCTGCGCCAGCACCGGTGCCAGCGCGCGCAGTTCCGCGACCGAGCGCACCGTCCAGGCCTGGAAGCCGAAGGCTTGTGCCGCCGGCGCGAAGTCGATGTCGGCGAAGAGGGGCCGGGCCACCGGCATCTGGCGCAGACGCAGGTAGTGCAGATCGGCGCCACAGGCGCAGTCGTTGCGCACGACGACGACCAGCGGGATGTCCTCGCGCACGGCGGTTTCGACGTCGCCAAGGCCCATCATCAGGCCGAAGACATCGGTATGGCCACGGCGCTGCAGATGCCACGGCGCTGCAGATCCAGGGCCAGGGCTTCATGGGCGGGCAGCAGGCGAGACGAAGGCGCGGAATGGGCTTGGGAGGCGTCGGGTTGGTGCATCGAGGCTCTGCCGCTGGGAAGTGCGGTGGGTATGCTTTCGAGATCCGAGCCAATCCAAGGGGTGGGAGCGACAATCGTCATCAGGAATCACCCTTGGTCTGCGCCCTGGAACGGTAGGCCGATCGATCCACGATCTCGGCCCCGAGCGCCAGGGCCGACATGGCACGTCTCCGACGGGCACAAGGGTCCTGGCACCCGTGGTCAGCAGCGTGAAATGCTCTCTACGCGGCGTCGGACCCTTCGGGCGTGTCCGACGAGATGCTGCGGAAACCTGCCGCCGCTTCCGCCGCAGCCTGCGCCACCTGGGCCTTCTGCCCGGCGGGTGCGAACTTGCTGTACTTGCCGAACATCGCCACCAGTTGCCCGTAGACCCGGGGGTTTCCCGCCAGGCATTCCTTGTGCTCCAGGAAATCGGCTTCGCCGGTCAGGTTGCCGACCAGGCCGCCGGCCTCGGTGACCAGCAAGGAGCCGGCTGCGATGTCCCAGGGTTGCAGGCCGGTTTCGAAGAAGCCGTCGGTGAAGCCGGCTGCGACATAGGCCAGGTCGAGCGCGGCAGAGCCGGGGCGGCGCAGGCCGGCGCACTTGGGCATCAGTTCACCCAGCATGGCCAGGTAGTTGGGGAAGTTGTCGCCCGGGCGAAACGGGAAACCGGTGGAGATCAGGCAGTCCGTCAGGCGGATACGC
>JBIKTP010000419.1:0-3650 GCA_044348035.1 Burkholderiaceae bacterium | reverse complement strand
GGCGCTGGCACGCGCGCGCGACCGCATCTCTCACCGCGGCCCGGACGACGCCGGCCTGTGGCTCAGCGCCGATGCGCGCATCGGCCTGGGCCACCGCCGCCTCTCGATCATCGACCTGAGTGCCGCAGGACACCAGCCGATGGCCAGCCCGTGCGGCCGCTATGTCATCGTGTTCAACGGCGAGGTGTACAACTACCTGGAGCTGCGGCGCGAACTGGAACAGCTCGGGCGCCGCTTCAGCGGGTCGGGTGACACCGAGGTGGTGCTCACGGCCTTCGCGCACTGGGGCCGGGACTGCCTGGCGCGTCTGAACGGCATGTTCGCGCTGGCCATCCTCGACCAGGGTTCGGCCACGCAGCCGCAGCGTCTCTTCTTCGCGCGGGACCGGGTCGGAAAGAAGCCCTTCTATTACCAGCACGATGCGCAGGGCCTGCGCTTCGGCTCGGAGCTCAAGACGCTGGACACCCGTGCCGGCCTGGACCCCCAGGCGCTGAACCACTACCTCGCGCTGGGCTATGTGCCGGCCGACCTATGCCTGGTGCGGGGCGTGCACAAGCTGCCGCCGGCCCATGCGGGCGAGTACCTGCCGGACACCGGCGAGCTGACGATCCGTCGCTACTGGTCGCTCCCGGCGCTGGCCGCCGACGCCGGTGTGGATCCGGAGGCACTGGCCGACGAGGCGCAGGCCCTGCTGCTCGATGCAGTGCGGATCCGCCTGCGCAGCGATGTGCCGGTGGGTGTGCTGCTCTCGGGCGGGCTCGACTCCAGCCTGGTGGCTGCCTGTGCGGCGCAGGCGGCGGGCAAGCAGATCAAGACCTTCACGATCTCGTTTCCGGGCACCCGTTACGACGAGGCCTCCCACGCGCAATTGGTCGCACGCCATTTCGCCACCGAGCACCATGTGCTCGAGCTGCCGTCGCCCACACTGTCCGCGCTCGATGGCCTGGCGCCGCTGATCGACGAGCCGATTGCCGACTCGTCCCTGATCCCGTCCTTCTTGGTCTCGCAGATGACGGTGCGGCATGTCAAGGTGGCGCTGGGCGGGGACGGTGGTGACGAACTGTTCGGTGGTTACTCCGATTACCCGACGGCGCTGCAGGATGCCCAGCGCTGGGGCTGGGTGCCACCAGCCGCCCTGCGTGTGGCGGCCGATGCGGCGGCCTGCCTGCCGGCCGGCGTGCGCGGCCGCAACCGGCTCGCGGCACTGCGCGGCGGGCCCCTGCAGTCCCTGGTGTGGGGCAGCCCGTATTTCGACCGTGGGTTGCGCCGCCGGATCCTGCGGCCAGACGCGGTCGCCGGCCTCGGCACCGGTTACGAAGCGCCGGAGCAGTTCCGGCTCGGGCTTTTCCTGGCCGGCCGTGACCCGGTGGACTGCATGACGCGCACCCATTTCGGCAGCATCCTGCCCGACGACTTCATGGTCAAGGTCGACCGCGCCAGCATGGCGGTGGCGCTGGAGCTGCGGGCGCCCCTGCTGGACGTCCGGCTGGTCGAGTTTGCCTTCGGCCGGCTTCCCTCGGCGTGGAAGGTGCAGGGCGCAGAGACCCGGCGTCTGCAGAAGCTGCTGGCCCGGCTGCTGCTGCCGCCTGCGCTGGATGTGAACCGCAAGCAGGGGTTCTCGATCCCGCTCAACGAGTGGCTGCGCGCGTCCGGCTGCGCCGAGTTGCAGCAGCTGCGGCCCTTCCTGCCGGAGTGCATCGACCCGCGCGAGGTCGACCGACTGATCGCCGGCCACCAACAGGGCCGTGCCAATGGCGGTCGGCTGTTTGCATTGCTGATGCTGGCCCTGGCGGCCCGGAACCTGGGCTGGACATCATGAGCCTGTCTGCAAGCCCGCTGTTCTCGGTGTGTATTCCGGCCTACAACCGTGCCGCCTTGCTGGCGCCGCTGCTCGACTCCATCCTGGCGCAAGAGTTCGATGATTTCGAGGTGCTGATCTGCGAGGACGGTTCGCCCGAGCGCGCTGCCATCGGTCAGGTGGTGGCGCAGTACCAGGGCCGGGCGCCCGGGCGCATCCGCTACGAGTGCAACCCGGTGAACCTGGGCTACGACGGCAACATCCGCCGCCTAGTGGAGCTGTCGCAGGGGCAATATTGCCTGTTCATGGGCAACGACGACCTGCTGTGCCCCGGCGCGCTGCAGGCGGTCGCCGATGCGATCCGGGCCCACCCCGACGCTGGTGTGGTGGTGCGCAGTTATGCGTCCTTCGACGTCGACCCGGCGCAGCCCAAGCAGGTGTTTCGCTACTTCCCCGAGCGGCTGGCGCTGCCCCCCGGGGCGCAGGCGGTGTTCACCGCCTACCGGCGCTCGGTGGTGATCTCCGGCATGGTCATCCACCGTGCCTCGGCCCTGGCGCAGACGACGGCCGCGTTCGACGGCTCGCTGCTCTACCAGCTCTACCTGGCCGGCATGGTGCTGGCCACGCGCAGCGTGGTGTTCGTGCCCGAGATCATCGCGCTGCGGCGCGACGGCACGCCGCCGGATTTCGGCCACAGCGAGGCCGAACGCGGCAAGTTCGTGCCGCACGACCAGACGCCAGAGTCCTCCGTGCATTTCATGCGCGGCATGATGGCCATCGCCGAGCATGTCGGTCGCGCGAACGGGCTGGATGTGTTTCGCAACATCCGGGCCGACATCGGCAACTATGCCTACCCGATCCTGGCCATCCAGGCGCGCCGGCCGCTGGGCCAGTTCCTGCGCTACGGCCTGCAGCTCGCCGGGCTGGGGCTGTGGCGTTATCCGCTGTTCCACCTCTATTTCCTGGCCCTGCTGCTGATCGGGCCGGACCGCTCGGACCGCCTCATCACCACCATCAAGCGCCGGCTCGGGTACACCCCCCGCTTCGGCGCTGCACGGGAACGGCCGCGGTGAAGGTCCTGGTTGCCGGTGACTGGCATTCCGAGCTGCACGAGGAGGTGGTGGCGGCGGCCTTGCGCCGGCTCGGCCATGCGGTCGCGGAACTGCGCTGGTGCCGGTTTTTCGAGCGCACGGGGGCGCCGCGCGGCCGGCTCGCCGACCTGGGCCGCCGCGCGCAGAACAAGTACCTGTTCGGGCCGGCGCTGGCGAAGCTTAACCGGCAGTTGGTGGCGCAGGCGCTGGAGTTCGGGCCGGACGTGGTGTTCATCTACCGCGGAACACACATCCGGGCCGGCACGCTGCGCGCCCTCAAGGCCGCGCTGCCGCGCTGCGTGCTGATCGGCTACAACAACGACGATCCGTTCTCGCCGCAGCATCCGCGCTATCTCTGGCGCCATTTCCTGCATGCCGTGCCGGCCTATGACCTCGTGCTAGCCTACCGGCATGTGAACATCGCCGAATACCGCCAGGCGGGCGCGCAGCGGGTGGAACTGCTGCGCTCCTGGTACGTGCCGCAGCGCAACCATCCGGTCGTGCTGTCACCTGCAGAGCAGGCGATGTTCGACACGGACGTGGTGTTTGTCGGCCACTACGAGGCGGACCAGCGCCTGGACTTCCTGGAGGAAATCGTGCGCCAGGGCTTCCGGTTGCGCCTGTTCGGGCCGGGGTACGACTGGGACCCGGTCCTGCAGCAGTCCGCCGTGTTGCGCCACCTGGTGCCGGTGCGTCTGGTCTGGGGCGAGGAATACAACCGGGCGCTGTGCGGCGCCAGGATCGCGCTGTGCTTCTTCTCC
>JBIKTP010000417.1:0-3653 GCA_044348035.1 Burkholderiaceae bacterium | reverse complement strand
CCACGGGGTGCTGCGGCCACCGACATCGGAGCCATGGCCCATGCGGGGGCGCGAGATCTGCACCGCGTAATGCAGACCCACCAGGATTCCGGGCAGCAGGGCGGGCAGCGACAACTCCACCACCATGACACGGTTCAGCGTCGAGGTGGTGAGCACGACGATCGCGCCAAGCGCGGACTGCACCAGGCCGAGCCGGAAGATCGCCAGCCATCCGAAGTGGTTCATGCGCCTGCTCCCGTGCCGGCACGCAGGGCGAATGCGCTCACCATCATGCCGGCGACGAACAGCGGAACGCCGAACCCGCTGTACAGCAGCGCCCGCTCGGTGACCCGTTGCAGAAAATGGCGCATCAGCACCAGCTGCAGCGCCAGCAGCACGAGAACGGCCAGCGCATGCACCGGGTGGCCCCAGTGAAGCAGCAGCAGGATCACCATCGCCTGTGGCACCGCCATGCTCCAGCAGGCAAGACGCCCGGCGGCCTGCACGCCCATCTGGACCGGCAGCGAGCGCACGCCCATCTGGCGATCGCCTTCGACGGACTTGAAGTCGTTGAGCGTCATGATGCCGTGGGCGCCAGCGCTGTACAGCCCTGCCAGCATGAGGCTGGGTGGTGCCGGCATCACCCCGCCGGCCATCACGGCCGCCCCGGTGACCCAGGCCAGCCCCTCATAACTGAGGCCGCAGGCGGCATTGCCCCACCAGCCGTTTTGCTTCAGGCGGATCGGCGGGGCGCTGTAGGCCCATGCCAGCAGCAGCGCGAGGACAGCCGCCGCGAAGCCCCAGGCCCCGAGCGTGCTGGCCAGCAGCATGGAGGCGCAGGTCCAGGCGACGGCGATGTACAGGCCCCAGCGCCCCGGCATGCGGCCCGAGGGGATCGGCCGCTGCGGCTCGTTGATCGCGTCCACATGGCGGTCGAACCAGTCGTTCACCGCCTGGCTGGTGGCGCAGACGAACGGGCCGGCCAGGGCGATGCCGCACAGGATCAGCTGCCAGTGCCCTTCCAGGGGAACGCCGGACGCAACCACACCGCAGGCGAACGCCCACATGGGGGGGAACCAGGTGATCGGCTTGAATAGCTCCAAGATGGCCGACGGGGCGGGGAGTTGCATCCGGAATATTGTGCCGGTGGATGCCAAAAAGTGTCAATTAGAATTTACATTAGAAATGTCAACCTTTTTGTGACAGGGCGGCCTAGAATCGCCCGATGATCAAGAGACTGCCGTTCGCAGGGTCGCGGGTTTGCGCCTTGGAGAGGTGCGTGCGGTGATGACGCGTACCGACGTGCCCCTGGACCTGGGCGTGCTGTCACGCTGGGCCCCTGAACTGGCGCAGACCTTCGTGTCCCTGTCGAGCGACATCGCGATGGTCATGGACGGCGGCGGAGTGATCCAGAACGTGGTTCAGGGCAGTGGCGAGCCGCTGGCGGCTTCGGCGCATGAATGGGTCGGCCGCTCCTGGGTCGACACCGTCACCGGTGAAACCCGCAGCAAGGTCGAGCAGCTGCTCAAGGAAGTCGGCGACACCGGTATCGCCCGCAAGCGGGAAATCAACCACCCCTCCGGCGCCGGGACCAGCATTGCAGTGGCCTACACGGCAGTGCGCCTGGGCGCCCAGGGCCCGGTTCTTGTGGTGGGCCGGGACATGCGCTCGATCACCGCCATCCAGAAGCGGTTCCTCGATGCCCAGCAGGAAATGGAGCGTGGGTACTGGCGTGCGCGACAGGCCGAAGCCCGTTACCGCTTGTTGTTCCAGGTGGCCACCGACGCCGTGATGGTGGTCGACGCGCACAGCCTGCAGATCCTGGAGGCCAACCAGGCGACATCCGATCTGCTTGAACTCGGCCTGGACCAGCTGGTCGGGCGGCAGGCCACTTTTGGATTCGAGAGCCATTCCCGCAGCGCCGTCACCGATTTGCTTGTTGCTGCGCGTGCCAGCGGACAACCGGCAGAGATACGGGCCCGTCTGGCGGGCAAGGTCACTGGCACCAGTGTTCTGGCCACGCCGTTCCGCACCGAAGACAATATGCGGCTTCTGGTACGGGTGCGCACCATCGACATGCCCGGCTCCTCTGCCGACCTGAGTGCCACTCTGGCGCGACTGGTCGACAGCACCAGCGAGGGCGTGGTGGTGACCGACCCCGTCGGACGCATCCTGATCGCCAATCCGGCATTCCTGCGGCTGGTGGCGATGCCGACCGAAGCCGAGGTCAAGGCGCGACCCCTCACGGATTGGGTCGGCGTCTCGGACCAGCAGTTTGCGTCCCTGCTGCAGCAGGTTCGCCGCCAGG
Organism: Burkholderiaceae bacterium; assembly: GCA_044348035.1. Taxonomy (GTDB): domain Bacteria; phylum Pseudomonadota; class Gammaproteobacteria; order Burkholderiales; family Burkholderiaceae_C; genus CAISIP01. The sequence goes on along the minus strand of JBIKTP010000417.1, from coordinate 1,366 downwards.
GCATTGCGCGGCGCATCGGTTCCCGGCTGATGTCCACGGACGCCAGCGTGTCCGAGGTGGAGATTTCTGCTGCCCTGCTGACCGAAGGCGACCAGGAGTGCATCGGTTTCACGATCCATGGTGTTTCAGCATCGCCTGCGCTGGGCGGCACCCTTGCAGAAGAGCTTGTCGTGGCGATCGAGTCCTTGACCGCCACCATGGGCGCGACGCCCCTGTCCACGTTGCTCGAGGACAGCGCCGCGCTGGTGCGCGCGCACTTTGCCCGCATCGCGCTGGCGCGCTGTGGCAACGATCCGGTCCTGGCGGCCAGCATGCTGGGTGTGGACCCTGGATTTTTCCGGCCCGGCGGATCTGCGGTGCCCTCCCCTGTCATCCGCGAATCCGGCCAGAAAGCACCCTAGTGCCCAGCCACCCGGCGTTCGGTCAGGCTGATCTGACCAACTGTGAGCGGGAACTGATCCATCTCGCCGGGTCGATTCAGCCCCATGGCATCTTCCTTGCGGTCGAAGAGCAGCAGTTCCACATCCTCCAGACCAGCGCCAATGCACATGCGGTGGTGCAGCGCGATGCCCAGGCCTTGCTGGGTCAGCCTGTGGCCTCGCTGGGGGGAGACCTCGAGGCGACCTTGCGCCAGCTGGCCCGGAGCGGACCCCTGAAAGCCCCCGTGCCTGTGCGCTGTACCCTGGAGGCAGGTGGCGGGTTGCGCGAGTTCGAGGGCACGGTTCATCGTGTGGACGGGGGTGTCCTGCTGGTGGAAGTGGAGCCATTTCTGGCGCCGGAGCGCATCAGCCTGGGGGCTGGGCAGCTGCTGTCCCATGTGGACACATCCGTGCAACTCTTCAGTGCGGCATCCACGATCGGCGTGCTGGCCGACGCCATCGTGCGGCGTTTTCGGGATCTGATCGGTTACGACCGTGTGATGGTGTACCGGTTCGATCCGGATGGCCACGGAAAGATCATCGCGGAGGCGCGCAATCCGCGCCTCGATTCCCTGCTCGGGCACCACTACCCGGCCACCGACATCCCGCAGCGCGCGAGAGAGCTCTACATGCGCACCCGCCTGCGTGTTCTGGTCGACGTGCATTACGAGGCCGCCGCGCTGGTACCGCGCCGGCTGCCAGGAAGCGACGACGAACTTGACATGTCGCTGTGCCATCTGCGCAGCATGTCCCCATTGCATCTGCAGTACCTGAAGAACATGGGAGTGAAGGCCACGTTGGTGGTGTCGCTGGTGCGCGAGGGGCGCCTGTGGGGCCTGATAGCCTGCCACCATTACTCGCCGCGCAACCTGGCTTTCGGAGTGCGAACAGCGGCAGAGCTGCTTGCCGAGGTCATCGCGACCCGGATCTCGGCCATCGAGAACTAC
>JBIKTP010000416.1:0-3654 GCA_044348035.1 Burkholderiaceae bacterium | reverse complement strand
CAGGGCGCGGCCGTTCTCGTTGAGCACCAGGCGGCGGCCGATGCGGTCGAACAGCTGCACGCCCAGCACCGCCTCCAGCTCGGCCAGCGCCGAGCTGGCCGCAGACTGGGAGCGGGCCACGCGGTCGGCCGCCGCGCGCGCCGTGCCCTCCCGGGCAATCGCGGAGAACACCTCCAGCTGGCGCAGGCTCAGGCGCAGCCGCTGACTTGATTTTTCGATCATGTTGAGCGGAATTCTCCGCTTTTTTGTCTCAGGCTTCCTTCCTACCATAGGCCCATAACCAGACACAGAGGACGACGCGGTGCTGAACCTTCTTTCCAGCGAGCCCCTGCACGACCCGACCGCGTCGCCGGCCCCCGGCGCTGCCACCGAGGTCAAGTGCACCACCTGCTACATGTGCGCCTGCCGCTGCGGCATCCGCGTCCACCTGCGTGAGGGCGAGAACGGCCCCGAGGTGCGCTACATCGACGGCAACCCCAACCACCCGCTGAACCAGGGCGTGATCTGCGCCAAGGGCTCGGCCGGCATCATGAAGCAGGTGTCGCCGGCGCGGCTGACGCAGCCCTTGTTGCGCAAGCCCGGCTCCGACCGGGGGGCCGGCGAGTTCGAGCCCATCAGCTGGGAGCGCGCCCTGGACATGCTGACCGAGCGCCTGGCCCGCATCCGTTCCACCGACCCCAGGCAGTTTGCTCTGTTCACCGGCCGCGACCAGATGCAGGCACTCACCGGCCTGTTTGCGCGGCAGTTCGGCACACCCAACTATGCGGCGCACGGCGGCTTCTGCTCGGTCAACATGGCCGCCGGCATGATCTACACCGTGGGCGGCAGCTTCTGGGAATTCGGCGGGCCGGACCTGGAGCGTGCCCGGCTGTTCGTGATGATCGGCACCGCCGAGGACCACCACAGCAACCCGATGAAGATCGCCATCAGCAAGTTCAAGCGCGCGGGTGGTCGCTTCATCTCGATCAACCCGGTGCGCACCGGCTATTCGGCGATCGCCGATGAATGGATCCCGATCAAGCCCGGCACCGACGGTGCCCTGTTCATGGCGCTGCTGCATGAGCTGATCCGCACCGACCAGATCGACCATGCCTTCCTCAAGCGCTTCACCAATGCGCCGCAGCTGGTCGTGCTGGACGACTGCGAGCGCGAGGGCCTGTTTGCCTTCGACCCCGATCCGGCGCGCGGGGCTCCGGGCGACGGTCGCAACCCGCACAACAAGCTGGTCTGGGACAAGAGTTCCGGCACGGTGCGCAACGCCTACCCGGAAGGCATTGCCGACGGTTGCGACCCGGCCCTGGAGGGCCACTACCAGCTTGCCGACGGCACGCGGGTGGCGCCGTCCTTCCAGCTTCTGCGCGAACGGGTCGGCAGCTGCACGCCGGAGTGGGCGGCGGCCATCACCGGCATCGGCGCGGACCGCATCCGCCAGCTGGCCGGCGAGCTGGGCCATGCGGCGTTCCAGCAGGCCTTCACGCTGCCCATCCCCTGGACCGACGCCTGGGGCAAGGAACACCCGCAGACGCAGGGACGCCCGGTGGCCTTTCACGCGATGCGGGGCCTGGCAGCCCATTCGAACGGCTTCCAGACCGTGCGCGCGCTGGCGGTGCTGATGAGCGTGCTGGGCACGATCGACGCACCCGGCGGATTCCGGCACAAGGCCCCCTACCCGCGCCACATCGTGCCCAACTACCGGGCCTTCAACGCCCCGGAGATGATCCAGCCCAACACGCCGCTGAACGCAGCGCCGCTGGGTTTCCCGGCCCATCCGGACGAACTGGCGATCCACCCGGACGGTTCGCCGATCCGCATCGACCATGCGTTCTCGTGGGAGCACCCTCTGTCGGCCCACGGCATGATGCACAACGTGATCACCAACGCGGTGAAGGGCGACCCCTACCGCATCGACACGCTGCTGCTGTTCATGGCCAACATGGCCTGGAACAGCACCATGAACACCATGGGCGTGCGCGAGATGCTCAACCGCAAGGATGCCAGCGGCGAGTTCATGATTCCGTTCCTGGTGGTGTGTGATGCATTCCAGAGCGAAACCGTGGCCTTCGCCGACCTGGTGCTGCCCGACACCACCTATCTGGAGCGCCATGACGTCATGGGCATGCTGGACCGCCCGATCTCCGAGTTCGACGGCCCGGTCGATTCGGTGCGGGTGCCCGTGGTGCAGCCACTGGGCCAGTGCCGTCCGTTCCAGGAGGTCTTGATCGAACTTGCCGGGCGGCTGAAATTCCCCGCCTTCACCGCGCCGGACGGTGGCCGCAAGTTCACCGGGTACCCGGACTTCGTGGTCAATTTCCAGCCGCAGCCCGGCATCGGGTTCCTGATGGGCTGGCGCGGCAAGGACGGCAGCGAGCATCTGCGGGGCGAACCCAACCCGCGCCAGTGGGAGATGTACGCCGCCAACAACTGCGTGTTCCAGTACCACATGCCCGAGAACATGCATTTCATGCGCAACTGGAACCGCGACTACCTCGACTTCGCGAAGGACAAGGGCTGGCGCCAGAAGAGCGACCCGATCCAGTTGGCGCTGTACTCCGACACGCTGCAGAGTTTCCGCCTCGCTGCCCAGGGAAAGGGCGGCGGCCGGCAGCCGCCCGAGGACCTGCGCGAACGCATCGCCACCTATTTCGACCCCCTGCCCTTCTGGTATGCGCCACTGGAAGAAAGTGCGACCGACCTGGCGGCCTACCCGCTCAATGCCATCACGCAGCGGCCGATGGCGATGTACCACTCCTGGGACTCCCAGAACGCCTGGCTGCGCCAGATCCACAGCCACAACTACCTGCATGTGAATCCGCGGACCGCCCAGGCGGCCGGCATTGCCGACGGCGGCTGGTGCTGGGTCGAAAGCCAATGGGGCCAGGTGCGCTGCATGCTGCGCTACAGCGAGGCGGTGGAGCCGGGTACTGTCTGGACCTGGAACGCCATCGGCAAGGCCGACGGCGCCTGGCAGCTGGCGCCCGGTGCGGATGAGGCCCGCAAGGGCTTCCTGCTGAACCATCTGATCTCGGAAGAGCTGCCGCTACCGCTGCAGCCCGGTGCCGGATTGCGTGGCCGGACCATCAGCAACTCCGACCCGATCACCGGCCAGGCGGGCTGGTACGACGTGCGCGTGCGCATCCGCCCGGCTGCGCCGGACGAGGATGCGCAGAGTTTCCCCCAGGTCGCCGCGGTGCCCGCGGCCCCTGGCGTGCTGGGACGGGCCAGCCAGATACTGACCTACTTCGCGGGGCGCAAGACATCATGATCCAGTGGCTCAAGGACCTGTTGCAGCCCGCGCTGAACGCGCCGGCTCCCGCAACCCCCACCGTGCGCGCACTGCCGGGCGAAACACTCGCCAAGCAGCTGGCGCTGGTCATCGACCTCAACGTCTGTGTCGGCTGCCATGCCTGCGTGACCTCCTGCAAGCAGTGGAACACGTCTGGCGCGGCAGGCCCTCTGGCCGACGAGAACGCCTACGGCGCCAACCCTACGGGTACTTTCTTCAACCGGGTGCAGACCTACGAGTCGGGCAGCTTCCCGGCCACCGAGACCATCCATTTCCCCAAGAGCTGCCTGCATTGCGAGGACCCCCCCTGCGTGCCGGTCTGCCCGACCGGGGCGAGCTACAAGCGCAAGGAAGACGGCATCGTGCTGGTC
>JBIKTP010000415.1:0-3657 GCA_044348035.1 Burkholderiaceae bacterium | reverse complement strand
CGTCCAGGCCCCCAAGGGGGGGACTGGACGCGGCCGGTCAACGGTTGTAGGCAGTCTCGCCGTGGGACGCGATGTCCAGGCCCTCGCGTTCCTCTTCCTCGGTCACACGCAGGCCGATGACCATGTCGACGATCTTGAAGGCGATGACAGACACCACGCCGGACCAGACAACGGTCAGCAAGACCGCCTTGAACTGGATCCAGACCTGGTCCAGGATGCCGGCGGAGCCGACCGTCACGGTGACCCAGTCGGTGACCAGGCCCGGGCCGCCCATGGCCTGGCTGTTGAACACACCGGTCAGCAGCGCACCGACGATGCCGCCCACGCCGTGCACGCCGAACACGTCCAGCGAGTCGTCGGCGCCCAGCATGCGCTTGAGGCCGTTGACACCCCACAGGCAGGCGAAGCCGGCGATGAAACCGATGATGATCGCGCCCATCAGGCCCACGTTGCCGCAGGCCGGGGTGATCGCCACCAGGCCGGCCACCGCGCCGGATGCGGCGCCGAGCATGGAGGCCTTGCCACGCATCATCGCTTCACCTAGGCACCAGGCCAGCACCGCAGCCGCCGTGGCCGAGAGGGTGTTCATGAAGGCCAGCACGGCGCTGTTGCCGGCTTCGAGCGCCGAACCGGCGTTGAAACCGAACCAGCCCACCCACAGCAGCGAGGCGCCCACCATCGTCAGCGTCAGGCTGTGCGGGGCCATCGACTCCTTGCCGTAACCGGTGCGCTTGCCGATCATGTAGGCGCCCACCAGGCCGGCCACCGCCGCATTGATGTGCACCACGGTACCGCCGGCGAAGTCCAGGGCACCCCACTGCCAGATCAGGCCGGCCTTGGCGGTCATCGCTTCGGCCACTTCCTTCGAGGCGTAGGCGTCCGGACCCATCCAGTACCACACCATGTGGGCCACCGGCGTGTAGCTGAAGGTGAACCACAGCACCATGAACATCAGCATGGCGGAGAACTTGATGCGCTCGGCGAAAGCGCCGACGATCAGGCCGCAGGTGATGGCGGCGAAGGTGGCCTGGAACGCCATGAACAGCAGTTCGGGGATGTAGACACCCTTGCTGAAGGTCGCAGCCATGGCAAACGTGCCGGCCGCCGGATCGAACAGGCCCTTCATGAACAGACGGTCGAACCCGCCGATGAAGGCGTTGCCCTCGGTGAACGCCAGGCTGTAGCCATAGATGCACCACAACACCACGATCAGCGAGAAGGTCACGAACACCTGCATCAGCACCGACAGCATGTTCTTGCTGCGCACCAGGCCTCCGTAAAACAGCGCCAGACCGGGGATGGACATCATGATGACCAGCAGGGTGGCCGTGATGATCCAGGCCACGTCGCCCTTGTTGGGCACGGGCGCGGCAGGCGCGGCGGCTTCCGCAGCCGGTGCGGCGGCAGGTGCGGCGGCGGGCGCCTCGGACGCAGCCGGTGCCGCTGTCGCTGTCGCTGCGGCTTCAGAGGCAGCAGGCGCTGCCGCGGTCTGTGCGAAGGCGGCGCTACCGCCCATCAGCAGGCCCAGCCCGAGGGCAAGGGATATCAGAAACTTTTTCACAGGGCTTCCTTTCCGGTTTCGCCGGTGCGGATCCGCACGACTTGTTCGAGGTCATACACAAACACCTTGCCGTCACCGATCTTGCCGGTGCGCGCCGCCGATTCGATGGCTTCGATGACCCGGTCCACCAGGTCATCGGCCACGGCCGCTTCCACCTTGACCTTGGGCAGGAAGTCGACGACGTACTCGGCGCCCCGGTAGAGCTCGGTATGGCCCTTCTGGCGGCCGAAGCCCTTGACCTCCGTGACCGTGATGCCCTGCACTCCGATGGCCGAGAGGGCTTCGCGCACCTCGTCGAGCTTGAAGGGCTTGATGACTGCTGCAACCAGTTTCATGGATGTCTCCTTGTTCAGTGGCTGTAGGGGGCGCCAACGGCGCGGCGGCATCCGCCGCAGCAGGCGCCGGCCAGGGCTTTGGCTTGTGTCGCAACAACGACGGATACGACATCTGCCGGGCGCAGACAAGTCGGTGATGGAATGGGCATGGGGAACTCCAGCTTCGGTTGATGACACAGCCCCAATGCACATACCGTGCCACGCTCCTCGCTCCCAACACGGATGCCTGTGGCTGCCCACCGTGTCCCAATGGGCCGTCACGCCAAGGGATGAAAACAAAAAACAAGATTGCACCGAACTGGTGCGTTTCTGTGGGTTGACATCGTTTCGGTGCATGCCAAGAAGGAAGAGGAATCGAACCATGGGCTTGTCATGGGTGCAGAGCCGGGCCTTGCTGGGGTTGGAGGCGGCGGCAGTTACTGTCGAGGTGCATTTGGCCAACGGGTTGCCCAGCTTCACCCTTGTGGGACTCGCAGACGTCGAGGTCAAGGAAGCCCGGGAGCGCGTGCGCTCGGCCATCCTCAACGCCGGCCTGGAGTTCCCGCACAACAAGAAAATCACCGTCAACCTGGCGCCGGCCGACCTGCCCAAGGACTCCGGCCGTTTCGACCTGCCGATCGCGGTCGGCATCCTGGCCGCCAGCGGCCAGGTGGACGCCGGCCGGCTGAGCGGCCATGAATTCGCCGGCGAGCTGTCGCTCTCCGGGGAGCTGCGGCCGATCCGTGGCGCACTGGCCATGAGCCTGGCGCTGCATGCCCGGCCGGTCGACACGCGCCTGGTCCTGCCACCGGAAAGCGCCCGGGAGGCGGCACTGGTGCCCGGCGCGCGGGTCTACCGGGCGCAGCATCTTCTGGACGTGGTGCGGCACTTTCTGCCTGCCAGCCAGGATGGCGCGCCTGCGGAGCCCGGCCCGGGCTGGGGCGTGGTCGAGGCGTCCAGGGTCACCGTGGAGGCGATGCATGAGGACTTGTCCGACGTGCGCGGACACAGTGGGGCCAAACGGGCCCTGGAGATTGCGGCCGCAGGCGGCCACAGCCTGCTCATGACCGGCCCTCCGGGTTCGGGCAAATCGATGCTGGCCCAGCGCTTCGCCGGTCTGCTACCACCGATGACAGTCGACGAAGCCCTGCAAAGCGCCGCCATCGCCAGCCTTGCGGGCCGGTTTTCGCTCGCCCGCTGGGCCCAGCGGCCGACCTGCAGCCCACACCACAGCGCCAGTGCAGTGGCCCTGGTGGGCGGTGGCTCGCCGCCACGCCCCGGCGAGATCTCGCTGGCCCACCATGGCGTTCTGTTCCTCGATGAGTTCCCGGAGTTCGCCCGCTCGGCCCTGGAAGCCCTGCGAGAACCGCTGGAAACCGGCACCATCACCATCGCACGCGCGGCAAGGCGTTGCGAATTCCCGGCGCGTTTCCAGCTGATCGCCGCGATGAACCCCTGCCCCTGCGGCTATCTGGGTGCCACGCACAAGGCCTGCCGCTGTACCCCCGACCAGGTGACGCGTTACCAGTCGCGCCTGAGCGGCCCGCTGATGGACCGCATCGATCTGCATGTCGACGTGCCGGCCATGCCGGCCAGCGAGCTGGTCCAGGCGCCGCCCGGGGAAACCACCGCAGCCATCCGCGCGCGCTGCCTGCAGGCGCGCGAGCGCGCACTGCAGCGCCAGGGCGTGGCCAACCAGGCGCTGCAGGCTCGCGCCATCGACGACCATCTGCGGCTCGACGACGCCGCGCTCAAGTTCCTGAGCCTGGCCGCGACGCGGCT
>JBIKTP010000414.1:0-3661 GCA_044348035.1 Burkholderiaceae bacterium | reverse complement strand
CAGCGGGCGGCGGGCTGTTGAACTTGGCGGGCGACCTTCACCCTAGCTGCGATCCAGTCGCTGACATCCGATTCGAGCCAGCCCACGGCGCGCGGGCCGAGTTGCACAGACGCGGGGAATTCGCCATCCCGGATGTATTGATACAAGGTGCTGCGCGACAACCCCGTGCGTTGCTGCACCTGCGGGCGGCGAAGAATGCTGGGCTCTTTCGAAATCTTGGTGTGCATGACCGTCTGCTCCTGGTAGTGGATGGATGCGGGCCAGCCGGAATGACCGTCTTCGATCAACCGTGGCCCTGTATCAGCAATACGTATTTGCGCCGAAAAGTGTCGGGTTTGCCCGCAAGAAATCCGCATGCTCAGCGGTCAGACTCCTGCCGAGATTGCACTTGCGTCGGCCAGTACCCTGGCGCTATATTCGAATTTCAGACGTTGGCTGTGTCAGCCCGAGTGATGCCCGTAACGGCATCGCCCAGCCCGCGCAGCGGGCGCCCCAGCCGGCCACATCTCCAGCGAGCCGGCAGCCTTCGGGCCGGAGATCCTATTTGCAAATGCCAAAGACGCCGAGCGATCGGCAATGTCAAACCAACTGCGCCAACTGACCTCGCCGGTCAGCCCCTGCGCCAGCAGATCGCGTCGTCACTACGGGCGCCAGCCGGTAGTGACGACGCGCGAAATGCACCAGCTGACAAGGACTTACGTTCGCTGGCGCAGATGACAACCCCACGTGACGGGCTCCCCGCCCCTCTTCTACACGGACCGCGCAACGCGGTCCGTTCTCCGACTTGCCCCGGCAAGCCGCGTCAACCTCGCGCCCCAGCGGCGCACCAGCGAGCCCTGGACAACAGCTCAACCCGATGCCACCGCTTCCAACAGGACGCGCCATCTGTGCCAATAACGGGTGCAGCCGTGGCAACCAGCAATGGAGGGTTAACTGCACATTTCGGGAGTGGTGTCCCGAGTCCCTTGTGGTTCCCGTTGCGCTTCGGCGCGCGGGACGGACAGAAACACTTACCTGACATGCATCACACCAAGGAAGCAGAAAATTTTTGCGGCGGCAATTGCAAAGATCAAGGAGGATCTCGGAGACAGGCCATTGATGGAAAGACTGATCTGCGAGCGCAGGAGGCGATGGCACGTTGCCTTCGACCAGGCGCAGCGGACGGCGCCAGCCCGCCAAGTGCCAACCTCGCTTTTCTGGCCTGCTATGCAGCGCGCGGCTGCAGAGCGATGACCTCGGCGCCTTGCCGCAGTTGGTCCAGATAGTCCGCCCACTTCTGCATCATGGCGCGGCGCTCTTTCAGAAATTTGGTCCGGTTGTAGGCATCGCCCAGGGCATCCGGGACGCGATGGGCCAACTGGTGCTCGATGACTTCGGGCGCTATGCCAAGTTCCTGGTGGAGGATGGTTCTGGCCATGGCGCGCATGCCATGGCCGGTGATTTCGGTCTTGGTGTCGTAACCCATGCGGCGCAAAGCGGCGTTGATCGCAGCATCGCTCATGGGTTTGGTGTGGAGCCGGACTCCGGGGAATACGTAGGTGCTGTGGCCTGTGAGGGCATGCAACTCCTGCAGCCGCTCCACAGCCTGGGATGCGAGCGGGACGATATGTTCCTTCTTTGTCTTTGTGATGAAGTACCGCCATTCTCCTTTTGCCAGGTCGATCTCTTCCCACCGGGCCCGGCGCAATTCGCCTGGCCGGACGAAGAAGAGTGGAGCGAGCCGCAGCGCGCACTGCACGACAAAGGTGCCCTTGAACCCGTCGATGGCCCGTAGAAGTTCACCGACGGCAGCCGGCTCCGTGATTGAGGCATAGTGCTTGTGAGTCGCTGGCGCAATGGCACCGCGCAGATCGCGGGTCGGATCGCTGGCCGTACGCCCCGTGGCCACCGCGTATCGGAAGACCTGGCCCGCGTTTTGCAGCGCCCGGTGTGCGGTGTCCTTGGCGCCGCGGCCTTCGACGCGGTGGACGCATTTCAAAACCTCGGGAGGGCTGATCTCGGTGATCGGTCGGCGGCCAAGCCATGGAAACAGATCCACCTCGAGCCGCCGGATGATCTTCGATGAGTGGGTGGCAGCCCATCGGGGCTTGAACTTCTCGAACCACTCACGTGCCACAGCCTCGAACGTGTTTTCGGCGATCTGACCCTGCGTCGCCTTGGTCGCCTTGCGATGGTCGCTCGGGTCGGTGCCTGCCGCGATCAGCCGTCGGGCGGCATCGCGACGTGCACGCGCGTCCGCCAGCGTGACCTCCGGGTAGACGCCCATCGACAAAGTTTTCTGCTTGCCATCGAAGCGGTAGTTGAATCGCCACCATTTGCCGCCGTTCGGCGCAACCAGCAGGCATAGGCCGCGATCGTCTGTCAGCTTGTACTGGGCATCGCGCGGCTTGGCGTTTCTAACCTTGGTATCGGTAATTATGGTAACTGCCCCTTGGATGATGGTGATTACCATCAAACTTACCATCAATACCGTTGGATTTCAATGTCCGTGTCGAGAAGTCATCGGACTATCTGCTCTCAAAGATCCTTGTTTTTATTGAATTTTTGGATCTCTTTGGACCCTGTCGGACCTTGAAGTGGTGGAGAGGAGGAGGATCGAACTCCCGACCTCTGCATTGCGAACGCTGCGCTCTCCCAGCTGGGCTACCCCCCACATGCGGCAAATTCTCGCCACAAGCGCCGCAAGACGCCTGATGTTTCTCAGGGCGCAAATAGTGCCGCCATGGCGCCCAAGAGCCGCCGCGACTGTACGAAAATAGCCTGGATCCGTTGGGCGCCCGTGCACCGGTACACCGGCACACCCGACACCCAGACATTCCCACAGCGAGCAGGAACCCTCCATGGCGAAGACCCGTGAACCGGCTTGGTACGACACGCAATACAACAATACCGCCCGCGTGCCCGAATCGGCCGCCATCATGGCCCGGTGGAAGGAGCGTTCGGCGCAGGCCCGCGCCACACTGAAATGTGATCTGGACGTGCCCTATGGCGAGCAGCCGGGCGACAGGCTCGACATCTTCCCCGCCGCCAGCCCGAATGCGCCGGTGTTCGTGTTCATCCACGGTGGTTACTGGCGGGCGCTGGACAAGTCCGACCAGTCCTTCATCGCCGCGCCTTTCGTCCAGGCCGGTGCCTGCGTGGTGGTGCCGAATTACGATCTGTGCCCCGGCACCCCCGGCCGGGTGGTGACCGTGCCGCAGATCGTCCTGCAGATGGTGCGTGCGCTCATCTGGGTCTGGCGCAACATCGCCCGGTATGGCGGCAACCCGGCCCGCATCACGGTGGCGGGCCATTCGGCGGGCGGGCATCTGGCGACCATGATGCTGTCCTGCAACTGGCAGTCGCAGGGCAAGGAGCTCCCCGCAGATCTGGTGCGCAATGTCCTTTCGATCTCCGGTCTGCACGAGCTCGAGTCCATCATGCGCACCCCCTTCCTGCAGTCGGTGCTGCGGCTCGACCCGGCCCAGGTGCGCAAGGTCAGCCCTGCCTGGCATGTGCGTCCGGGCAAGGGCCGCTTGACGGCGGTGGTGGGCGGGGCAGAGAGCCCCGAGTTCCAGCGCCAGAACAAGCTGATCCGGACCCGCTGGGGCAGCGGTGTGGTGGCGGTGTGCGAGGTCCTGCCCGGCCTGAACCATTTCACCATCCTGAACGCTCTGGCCGA
>JBIKTP010000024.1:0-11005 GCA_044348035.1 Burkholderiaceae bacterium | reverse complement strand
CCAGCGCACGCAGCCGGGGCGCGTCGTCTACCAGCTCGGGCTCGTACACGACGTCGTGCGCGGCCTGCAGCTGCGCGACGGCACGCGCGTCCATGATCTCGCTGATGATGATGCGGGCCATGGCGGTGCTCAGGCGCTTTCGTAGAGGCGGGTCAGCACGAACTCGCGGTGGCCCAGCGCCTCGGCGGCGGTCAGGCGGCCGTTGGCCGTGCGCAGCATGCTCTCGAGCAGCTTGTCGCCGGCCTGGTCGAGCGTGAGTTCGCGCTGCAGCAGGCCGGTGGTGTCGACATCGACGTGTTCGCTCATCGTGCGCACGGTGCGCGGGTTGGCGCAGATCTTGATCACCGGCAGGATCGGGTTGCCGATGACATTGCCCTGGCCGGTGGGGAAGAAGTGCACCGCATAACCGGAGGCCGCGCACAAGGTGACCATCTCGGCCGCCGCGCTGCTGGAATCCATGAACCACAGGCCCGGATGGGTGGGCATCTCGGCCTTGTCGATCACGCCGTCCACCGTGCACAGCTTGCCGATCTTCTGGATGTTGCCCAGCGCCTTTTCCTCGATGGTGGTGAGACCGCCGGCGATGTTGCCCTTGGTGGGCTGGCTGTCGGACAGGTCACTGGTCTTGTGGCGGTTGATCACGTCCTGGTAGCGGTTGAACATGAACATGAACTTGTCGCGCACTGCATCGCTGGCGCAGCGGGCCGCCACGATGTGTTCACCGCCGGTGAGTTCGGTGGTCTCGCCAAAACACAGCGTGGTGCCCAGCGGGTGCAGCTTGTCGAAGGCGTTGCCCACGGTGGGGTTGGCGCCGCAGCCACTGGTGGTGTCGCTCTCGCCGCACTTGGTGCTGACCCACAGCTCCGCGATGGCGCAGGTCTCGCGCTGCTTTTCGCTGGCCCATTGGACATACTCGCGTGCCGCCTTGGAGGCGCGCATGATGGTGTCATGGTCGCCGTGCTGCTCGATGCCGAAGCCCACCACGGGCTTGCCGGTGGTCTTGATGCCGTCCACCACCTTCTGCGTCCAGCCGTCCTCGATGCCGATCACGACCACGGCCGCCACATTCGGGTTGCAGCCGGTGCCGATCAGGGTGCGGAAGTGCAGTTCGAGGTCGGCCCCGAACTGCAGACGGCCATAGGGATGCGGGATCGCCAGTGCGCCCTTGATGTTGTGGGCCACTGCCTCGGCGGCGGCATTGGAGAGGTCGTCCAGCGGCAGGATGATCACGTGGTTGCGCACGCCGACGCGGCCGTTCTCTCGGCGGTAGCCCTGGAAGGTGGTGTTCTTGTCGATGATGGACATGGTGTTCTTTCGGTGATCGGGGGAGGGCTTACCAGCGCTTGGTCTTGATGTTGTGCACATGGGCGTGCTGCCCGGTCTGGATCGGCGCGACGACCTTGCCCATGTCGATGCCGTACTTCCAGACAGTGTCGCCCACGGCCATGTCCTTGAGCGCGACCTTGTGGCCGATCGGGATGTCCTGGCGGGCCTGGACATCGATCATGCGGTCTTCGTCCATGATCCAGCCGGTCATCGACATGCCGGCCTTCACGCCTTCCACCACCACGACCGCCACGGTGTCCTTGGAATCATGCAATACAAAGTGAATCATCGGGTTCCAGTCCTCGGGTTTGTCTGAAAGAGCCGCAGTGTAGTGGCCGGGGTTGCAGTGTCAATCGGGTCATATGTATGACATGGATGAGGGTCCCGGCGGTGGTTAAACTGCGCCTCTGCGATGCCCACGAATCCGCTCGAAATCACTCCCCTGCAGGACAGTGGCGACACGCCGCTGTACCGGCAGGCCAAACGCGCCCTGCTCGGCCTGATCGAGTCAGGGTCCTGTCGCCCCGGCCAGGCGCTTCCCAACGAGACCACGGTGGCCCGGCAGCTGGGCGTGAGCGTGGGCACCCTGCGCCGTGCGGTCGACGAACTGGTGCACGAGCATGTCCTCGTGCGCCGGCAGGGCAAGGGCACTTTTGTTGCGCAGCACAACAGCGAGCGCTTCATGTTCCAGTTCTTCCACGTCGAGCCGCGCGCCGACCCGCGTTTTGGCGAAGTGGTGCAGCAGGTCGAGTACCCCTCGGTGGAGTGTGTCGCCTTCGAGCGTGACCGGGCCAACGAGCAGGACGCCTCGGCCCTGCGCATCAAGCAGGGCGAGGCGGTGATCCGGTTCGAGAACCGCCTTTCACTGGGTGGGCGCGCCGTGGTGCATGACCGCATCGTGGTGCCGGCCACGATGTTCAAGGGCTTGAACGAAAAGCGGCTGCTGGACCGCCCCAGCACGATCTACAGCCTGTACCAGACCGAGTTCGGCATCACCGTGCTGCGGGCCCAGGAGCGCGCCCGTGCGGTCGCGGCGGACCGCGCAACCGCCCGAATCCTCGGCCTGCCACCCGGCCTGCCGGTGCTGGAGGTGCATCGGGTGGCGATGACCTTTGGCGAGCGGCCCGTCGAGTACCGGATCTCGACCATCCACACCCAGTTGCACGACTACGTGAGCGTGCGGTCGCGCAGCAACTGAGGGTGGACTTGCGCGTGGAACCGGACGGCCTTGCATCTGGTGCCGCTTCGCAGGTCCTCAGGCGAACGTCCGCCAACCCCACCAGATGCGGGTCACCGTGGTGACCAGGCACAGGATGGCGAACCCATAGGCCAGCAGCGCGAAATGCTGCGGCCACAGGCACATGGCCATGAAGCAGGCAAGGGTTTCGGTGGCTTCGGTGAGGCCCCCCAGGAAGTAGAAAGACTTGTCGGGATAGGCCAGGCTGTCAAGCTGGCGCTTGGCAGCCAGCACCGCAAATGCAAGAAAGCTCGCCATCGTGCCCACGAAGGCGGCCAGCAGCGTGGCCGCTGCCAGCGCGTTGCGGGACGGGTCCGCCACTGCGAATCCCAGCGGTATTGCAGCGTAGAAGATGAAGTCCAGCGCGATATCCAGGAAGCCGCCGACATCGGTTGGCCGGGATTCGCGCGCCATGGCGCCGTCAAGTCCGTCGCACAGGCGCGACAACAAGATGGCGCCCGCGCCCGCCAGGTACTGTCCGGAGCCGACCAGGGCTGCCGCCGCGAGGCCGATGCCGAAACCGGTCAGCGTCATCTGGTTGGCGCTCAGGCCAGCGCGCACCAGCAACCGGGCGAGCCGCTGGATGGCCGGGCTGATCAAATGGGTGGCGGCGCGGTCGAGCATGGGGAGGCGGACTGTCAGCCCAGCCGCGTGACTTGCGCCGGGTCAGCGATGTCCTGGGCGTCATGGGTCACCATGAGTACCGGAATCGCCCGCTTTCTTACAAGCGCGAACACGAATTCGCGCACTTTCGAGCGCAGTTGCGCGTCCAGCCTGGAAAATGGTTCATCCAGCAGCAGGGCTTTCGGTTCGGCGAGCAGCGCGCGCATCAGCGCCACCCGTGCGCGCTGTCCGCCGGAGAGCGTGGCCGGGTCCGCGGACGCAAAGGGCTCCATGTCCAGGTCGCGCAGGCCTTGCGCCACGCGAGCGCGCCGCTCGGCCCGCGGGCCGGCCGGCACCCCGAACAGCAGGTTCTCGAACACATTCATGTGTGCGAACAGCAGGTCGTCCTGGAACAGGATTCCCACTGCGCGCTGTTCGGTGGGAAGATGGTCGATGCGTCGGCCGAGCAGGGAGATGGTTCCTGCAAAGTGCATGTCGGGAGGCAGCGTGCCGATGATTGCGCCCAGAAGACTGGATTTTCCCGAGCCGCTGGGGCCCATCACGGTGTGGATCGCACCGGGTGCCACCCGCAGCTGCAGATTCCGCACCAGTGCGTGCGCGCCGATGCGCAGTTCGTCGATGTGCAGATCAAGGCTCATGGGGTACGGTTGTGCCCCAGGCCGCAGGCGAGGGTCGCAGGGTGATAATACGGGGCATCTGGCCGGCCCGTGGCGTGTGGGGCAGGTGTCCCCGTTCTGGAAGGCAAGTCATGAAGAGATTGTTTGTTGTCGCGCTGCTGGCAGTCGGCGTCGGAGCCGGGGCGCAGACCAGCGCCGGCAAGAAGGAGCTGATTGCGAAGGTCCTGCAGATGCAGCAGCCTGCGATCGAGGCCATGGCGCGAGGGATGGCGGAACAACCGGCATTGCTGATCATGCAGGGTGCCCGCAATGCCATCCAGTCCCGGGTTCCGCCGGAAAAGCGCGAAGCAGTGGCCCGGGAAATCCAGGCCGACCTCAAGAAGTATGCCGATGAGGCTGTCCCTTTTGCCCAGGAGCGTGCCGTGCGCGTTGCGCCGACAACGGTCGGAGCGCTGCTGGATGAACGGTTCACCGAGGACGAACTCCGGCAGCTGGTGGCCATCATCGAGAACCCTGTCAACCGGAAGTTCGGGCAGATGGCGGGTGAGATGCAGATCAGCCTGCAGCGTGGCCTGGCGGCGGAGATCCAAGGAACCCTCGACCCGAAGATCAAGAGTCTCGAGCTTACCGTCGCGGGCAGGCTCGGTATCCCTGTGACGGCGCCTGCGGCAGCGTCTTCGGCACGGCAGCCAGCCAAGGCGGCCAGCAAGTAAGCCTGTGGTCTGCGCCATGACGCGACCCTTCGGATCGTGACCCTTGCCATGTCCCTGTCCGCGTTGCTGGGCGTCCGTTGGCCGATCATCCAGGCTCCCATGGCGGGTGTCCAGGGCAGCGGCCTTGCGCTGGCGGTGTCGGCGGCGGGCGGCCTGGGCTCCCTGCCGTGTGCGATGCTCGGCGCCGACGCGCTTCATGCCGAGTTGCAGCGCATCCGCGCTGCACAGGGCGCTGTGGTCAACATCAATTTTTTCTGTCACCGTCCTGCGGCGCCTGACCCGCTGCGTGAAGCGCAGTGGCGTGCCGCCCTGGCGCCGCATTACCGCGCCTGGGGACTGGATCCGGACATGGCGTGGCCAGCTGCAAACCGCGCGCCCTTTGGCGAGCAGACGGCAGACCTGCTGGAAGCGTTTCGGCCGCGCGTCGTGAGTTTTCATTTCGGTCTGCCTGCGCCGTCGCTCCTTGCGCGGGCGCGGGGGTGGGGCGCCCGCATCCTGTCGTCCGCAACCACGCTGGCCGAAGCCGACTGGTTGCAGGAGCAGGGTGTGGATGCCGTCATCGCGCAGGGCCTGGAGGCTGGCGGACACCGTGGCATGTTCCTGACGGACGATCTGTCCACCCAGCTCGGCACGATGGCCCTGGTAGCGCAACTGGCGCAGCGCCTGCGGGTGCCGGTGATTGCCGCCGGCGGCATCGCGGATGCCCGCGGCGTGGCTGCGGCGATGGCCTTGGGGGCAAGCGGCGTTCAGGTGGGGACGGCGTATCTGCTGTGTCCTGAGGCGGCTACCGGCGCCTTGCACCGCACGGCGCTGCAGTCGGCAGAGGCGGGCACGCAGACGGCCTTGACAAATGTGTTCACGGGCCGGCCGGCGCGCGGGATCATGAACCGCGCGATGCAGACGCTCGGTCCCATCAGCCCTGCGGCACCGGCATTCCCGCTCGCGGGTGCAGGCATCGGGCCTGTGCGTGCCCGGGCCGAGGCCGCCGGAAGCGCGGATTTCACCCCTTTGTGGGCGGGTCAGAACACGTCGGGTTGCCGCCCGGTTCCGGCAGCCGACATCACCCGGGCTCTGGCCCGGGGCCTGCCGGGCTGACGCAGGGCCATTCGCACAGGAGGCCGGCAGCAACCGCAGGGGTGCTCCTATCCAAAGCGCCGAGGCCGTCCGGCCCAGGCGGCCAGCATGAAACCCGCGACCGGCAACATCCACTGCAGCCAGGCATAGGCCGAGGTCAGTGAACGCTGCGCACCTGCGGCGAGCGTCACGGCCTCCGTGGTGACCGTGTTGAAGCGGCCGGCACCCACGAACAGGGTGGGCAGGTACTGCGCCACGCTCACCGCGAAACCGACCGCCAATGCTGACGCCAGTGCGGCGCGCAGCAGCGGCCACTTGACTGCCAGCAGGAAGTGCAGTCGCCCATGACCCAGGGAGGCAGCCACAAACCGCAATCGTGGATCGAAACCGGTGTAGGCCGGGCTCAGTGCGATGAGCACATACGGCACGCAGCCCAGCGTATGGGCCAGCCACAGGCCGCTCCAGGTGGCCTCGATACCCAGCCACAGGGCAGTGGCGTGGATGCCCAGCACCCACAACACCGGCGGCAGCGCCAAGGGCAGGTAGACCAGACGGCGCAGCCAGTGGTCCCAGATGGCGGGCGCGGTCTCCAGCCAGGCCACCGACCACACCAGTGCGGCGACGCTGCTGGCTGCGCCAAGCGAGAGGGTGGTCGACACTGTGACTGCGCTGCGTGCCACCGAGGCCCATGCCTCGCCGGTGTAGGTCTCGGGCCACAGGGCCGGGAACGGCCACACGCCAGACACGCTGCCCACGGCAAGGGCCAGCATCACGCAAAAGTAGGTCACGGCCAGCGCCGCCAGGCCGAGCCAGCCCGCATCCGGGAATCGCGCACGCGTCACCGGGCCACGCTGTCCGTCGCTCCACCGTCCGCGCCAGGCCGGCAGGCGCAGCGCGAGCCACCACAAGGCTGCCACCAGGCCCAGCGCGAAGGCCAGCAGCCAGGCCGCTGCGGCTCCCTGGCTGTTGGTGGTCGGGTCGGCGTCCAGCAACCAGGTCCACGCCAGCACCGCCAATGTCGGCGGCGAGCCCGGGCCGATCACCAGGGCCAGATCGACCACGGTCATCGAGTACGCGAGCACCGCCAGCATCGGCCAGCGCAGCCGCGGCCGAATCTGAGGCCATGCGACGCGCCACCAGGCGGATCGGCGGCCATAACCCATGCTGCGCGCCAGTTGCATCTCGCGCCGCAGGCGCTGGGCGACATCGGGCCTTTGCAGATGCGATGCGGCGGCCCACAGCAGAAACGGCACTTCCTTGGCCACGAGCACAGCGATGAGGCCAAGGCCCCAGGGATCCTGCGTGGTGCTCCAGGCAGGAGGCGCCTCCAGACCGGTCGCCCAGGGCGACAGTGCGCGCAGCAGCCAGCCGCTGGGGGCAATGAGAAAGGCGAAACCTATCGCGAATGCGGCGTGGGGCACGGCAAGCATGGGCGCCAGCCACCGCACAAGCCAGGCCCAGAGCGGCGTGTCGAAGCCATGGCGCAGCATCCAGCCGGTCAGGACGATGGCCAGCAGCGTGGACGCTGTTCCTGTCCACAGGCTCAAGGCCAGAGCGTGCCAGAGCTGGGTGTCCAGCACCAGTGCGCGCCATGCCTGCGCCTCCAGCGCGCCCTGCAGTGCCGACGCCAGGGCATGCAGCAGCGGCCCGCCGATCAGCAGGATCAGGACCAGCGGCAGAACCAGCTGCCCCGGGCGCTGGCTGCCGGACGGGCTCAGGCCTTGCCCCAGGCGCTGTCCGGTGCGAGCACGGCGCGCAGGAATTGCCCGATGTCGTCGATTTCCGCCGGGTGCACGCTGTGCGGCATGGGGTAGGTATGCCATTGCACTTGGTAACCCAGGCGGGAGAGCACGTCACGGGAGGCCTGCGCCCGCTCGAGGGCGACCACCGGGTCGGAGAGCCCGTGCGCCATGAAGAGAGGGATGTCCTGGTTTGCGGCACTGCGCTCGGCTGCCAGCTGGCTGGCCAGCGGCAGATAACCCGACAGCGCCAGGATGCCGCCCAGTCGTTGCGGGTGCCGCAGGGCGGTGTGCAACACCATCGCACAGCCCTGCGAGAACCCTGCGAGCAGGATGCGCTCCGGCCGGATTCCGCGTGCCAGCTCCCGCTCGATCAGTGCCTCGATGGCCTTTGCGGAGCGCTGGATGCCGGCCGCGTCTTCGCGGCCCTGGCCCGGCATGCCCATGATGTCGTACCAGGCCGGCATCACGTAGCCGCCATTGATGGTGACCGGCATGCTCGGTGCGTGCGGGAATACGAAGCGGATCGGCGGGCAGGCGGTGAGGTCTAGCTCGGGCACAATCGCGGCAAAATCATCGCCAGTGGCGCCCAGGCCGTGCAGCCAGATGACTGCGGCAGTGGGGATGGGGCCGGTGCTGGTCTCGATGCAAGGCAGGCAGGTGGTCATGGCGGGGCTTGGTGGAGGGCGTGCGGCGCCACGGGGCGCGTACGCCGCGCGACTATAACAACGGCCAGGGCAGATGCCTCTGGCAACCGGAACGTGATGTGTGTGACTTCTTGAAAGCGGGATACCGGATGGGCGCCATGCTGCTGCTGGCGCTGATGCCGGTGTACGCTGCGGCGCAGTGGTCTAACAACCGCGGCTACCAGCTGCTGCAGCGGGTGGACGACGTGTTGTTCGGCATGGACAACCTGTCGCTGGTCATTCTGGACCGGCGCCATGTGGCGGGCACGCTGTTGCGCATCAACGTGCTGCAGCCGGCCCCGATCCGTGGCAGTACCGCATTCGTGGTCGATTGCGACAAACCCCTGCGTTTTGCGGCCGTTCCTGCCACGATGCCGGGCCGGCCAGACACCGGGAAGCTGGAGTTTGTTCCGGTCAAGATGCTCGACGGCACCTGGGTGGCCGCCGAATTTGCCTGCGAGGTGACCCGCCAGCCTGCACGCGCCGCGCGTCTCGCTCGCGATCTGTACGAGCGCGGCGGGCCGCCCGACATGCAGACCGTGTATTGCGAACTGCAGCCCGACGGCAGCGACCAGGTCCGCGCGGGCGTCGAGGTGAGCTTCAGTGAATCCGCCGATGCCGTGGCCGTGAACCGGCAGTGGCTGAGCTCTGGTTCGGTGGGCGCCGACGAGGTGCGTTTCGGAACCAAGAGCGTCTGGCATCTGGACCGCCAGGGGCTGCATGTGCGGCGCATGGCGCCCGGCGGCGAGATGTTGTTTTCCGGCGCCTGCGACCGCCGCCGTCCGCCGCCAGCGCGTCAGCCGTAGCGGCGCAGCCACTCTTTTTCCAGCGGGTCGACCCAGCTCCCGTGGGGCTCGGGCAGGGTGGGCGCAGTCTGGGCGAGTTGACCTGGCAAAGGTGCGGCCGAGAACAAGGCCCGTTCTGCGGGCGTCAGCCGCTCGATCGCGAGCACGGTTGGATCTCCCCAGTGGGCGATGTCCGCCTTGCGCGCCTGTGCAGCGGGGGACAGCAGGAAGTTGGCAACCACCTGCGCGCCCTCCCGGGCGCGGGCATTGACAGGTATGGCCAGGAAGTGGGTGTTGCCAACCGTTCCCCCGGCGAACTGGAAGCTGTAGACGGTGTCAGCCAGCCGCCGGGCGGCGATCTCGTTGGCGGCCTCGTTCGGATTGAAGGTCAGGCCCAGCAGGAGTTCGCCATCCGACATCATCTGCCGAACGGCGGCGGAGTTCTGCGGGAACTGCCTGCCTGCGCGCCACAACAGCGGGTGCAATGCATCAAGATAGGCCCACAGGCTGGCGGTGGCAGCGGCCAGTGTGGCAGGCGTGACGGGCCGGTACAGAGGGGCCCGATCGGCATTGAGCTCCAGCAGGGCCTGCTTCACGAACGTGGTGCCATGGAAGTTGGGCAGCCGGGGGTATGTCACACGGCCAGGATGGGCGCGGGCGAACTCCAGCAGTCCGGCCATGTTGCGCGGTGGGGTTGGCACCTTGCGGCGATCCGCGAAAAAGGTCAGCTGGGCCATGCCCCACGGAGCTTCCATGCCCTCGACAGGTTCGGAGAAGTCGATGCGGGTGGTGGGTTTGCCGACCACATCGACGAGTTGGAACGCCGGCAGCGATTCGGCGAACGGCCCGAACAGCAGCGACTCGCGTTTCATGGTGAGGAAGTTCTCGCCGTTGATCCACACCAGATCGACCGTGCCGTCCTGCTTGCCGGCGGCCTTCTCGGCCCGGACCCGCTTCACCACCTCGGCTGCATCGGAGATTTTCACGTGCTCCAGCCGGACCCCATGGCGGCTCAGGACTTCCG
The DNA here is from genome assembly GCA_044348035.1 of Burkholderiaceae bacterium. Lineage (GTDB taxonomy): Bacteria > Pseudomonadota > Gammaproteobacteria > Burkholderiales > Burkholderiaceae_C > CAISIP01. The sequence continues at coordinate 1,180 of JBIKTP010000024.1, read as the reverse complement.
CGGCGGCCCACTGCAGATAGGCGTTGATTTGCTCGCTGCCAGCCCAGGCATTGAAATAGACGGTCTGGCCCCGGGCCCGGGATTCGACGGCCGGCCAGGCACTTCGGCCCTGGGCCCAAAGGGGCGTGGCGAGTCCCGCCAGCATGGCGGCAAGGGCATTTCGGCGGGTGGATGCAAAAGGGAGGTGGCGCATGGTTGTTGGTGCCTGAATTGTCACGGAAGTTCACGGGGCGGCAGGGACAGCCGGGCAAGCGCACCGTCCCCGGACGATGGGTCGCAGCGCAAGCAGCGTTTCTTGCACCCAGTGGCTGCTCAGGCCAGCAGGGCCTGCGCGAACTCCCGGGCGTTGAAGGTCTCCAGTTCCTCGAGCTTTTCGCCCACCCCGATGAAATACACCGGAATCGGCCGTTCGCGTGCAATGGCTGCCAGGACACCGCCCTTGGCAGTGCCGTCGAGCTTGGTGATGATGAGCCCTGTCAGGGACAGGGCGTCGTCGAAGGCCTTGACCTGCGCCAGCGCATTCTGGCCGGTGTTGCCGTCGATCACCAGCAGCACCTCGTGTGGCGCACCCGTGCCGGCCTTGGCGATCACGCGCTTGATCTTCTTGAGCTCTTCCATCAGATGCAACTGCGTGGGCAGGCGGCCCGCGGTATCGACCAGCACGACATCCTTGCCGCGGGCCGTTCCGGCAACCACGGCGTCGTAACTGACGGCGGCAGGGTCGCCACCCTGCTGGCTGATGATCTCCACCGTATTGCGGTCGGCCCACACACCGAGCTGCTCCCTGGCGGCAGCGCGGAAGGTATCGGCTGCGGCCAGCAGCACCGAGGCTCCCCGGTAGGACAGGTGGCGTGTCAGCTTGCCGATGGAGGTGGTCTTGCCGGCTCCGTTGACACCCACGACCATCATGACGGTGGGGCGATGCTGTCCGACCACCAGGGCTTTCTCCAGCGGCTGGAGCAGTTCGGTGAGGGCATCGGCGAGAATCGCCTTGACGGCAGGTGGCTCGGTTGCCTTCTTTTCCTTGACGCGGCGCTTGAGGTCGTCCAGCAGGTGCTGTGTGGCCTTGATGCCGGAATCGGCAAGAACCAGCGCGGACTCGAGCTCCTCGTAGAGCGCCTCGTCGATGCGCGTACCGGTAAAGACGGCGGCAATGTTGGAACTGGTCTTGCGCAGTCCG
>JBIKTP010000413.1:0-3666 GCA_044348035.1 Burkholderiaceae bacterium | reverse complement strand
GCATCCTTGCCAGGCCGATGTCGCTGGTATGGCCTCCGGCCGCGCCGGCCAAGGGCTCCTGAGGTGACGGCCATCTGCAACCCGGCAAAGTCGGAAACGTCGGGCTCGACCGGGCAGAAACCGCTTGTCCTGCTGGACGCCTTCAGGCCGCAAACCGCTTTTGTCCATCAAGCCAGGTGGAGTGCACCTTGATCGACTGCAACTCGGAGGGCCTCACCGTCAGGGGATTCTTTTCCAGCACCACCATGTCCGCAGCCTTGCCGGTTTCCAGGCTGCCGCACAGATGGTCGAGGTGGCATTGCCAGGCTGCATCGATGGTGACAGCGCGAAGCCCCTGCAGGGTGGTGATGCATTCGTTCGGGTTCAATACGCCCCCGCCCTCCCGCATGTCGCGCAGCACTGCATTCTGAACACATCGCAGAGGGTCGATCGGCGTGACGTTGTAGTCCGAGTGCAGCGAAATGCGCAAACCGGCCTTCAGTGCCGACTGGCAGGGGTCCAGGCGGTTGGCGCGGGCCGGCCCCAGCAGGCGGTCCCGAAATGCCCTGCCCCAAAAGTGAACGTGCCCGATAAGGAAGGATGGCGAAATGCCCAGCTTCTTCATTCGAGCGATCTGGCCGTCGTGCAGGATGCTGCAATGTTCAATGCGATGGCGCAGACGATGACCGCCGGAACCACCCGTGCCGCGCTCGAAAGCGTCCAGTGTCACGTCGATCGCAGCATCACCATTGGCGTGAATGCCAAGTTGCCAGCCCTCCCCGTGGGCTTCGCGAACCACCTGTTCAATCTCTTCAGGTCGGTAGTTCAGGGCGCCGCGATTGTTGCCGCCCAGGTAGGGTTCGCGCTGGTAGCCCGTGCCGCCCTGGTTGGAGCCATCTGACCAGGCCTTGATCCCGTTGAGGGTGAAGCGCGGTGAACGCTCCCCTGGACGCAAGCCCATCTCGCGCCACTTTTTCATGTGCGTCGAGACCAGCATGCCGGCGTAGCGCACGCCAGGGTCCGTCTTCATCACGGCATCGATAAGCGCAATATCCCCCTCTGCGTAAAGACCCCCTATGCCGCAGTCATGCAGCATCGTGCAGCCGCGCGCAGCCGCGTCGTCCAGGTCGGCGCGCAGGAAGCCCGTGAACTCCCTGTCGCTTGGTTTGGGCATGACCGACACAAACGGCAGGAAGGCGGGCGGTTCCTCCAGCCTGCCATCGAGCTCACCATTCGCATCGCGGCCAAAGCGTCCCTGCGGGGGGTCCGGCATGTCTTTGGTCACCTTGGCCAGTTCGATCGCCTTGGAATTCACGTAAGCCACATGGCCATTGGACTCCAGCACGAACACCGGCACATGGGGCGCCACGCGGTCGAGCTCCTGGCGCGTCGGCCGCCGACCTGGCATGAGCGAGGGGTCAAGCATCTTCCCCTGCACCCAACCGCCGGCCCGCAAACGGGCGGCCTCCGCAGCGATCTTGCGCGTGGCCTCATCCATGTCCTTTGTCGTGAAAGGCCCCACATCAAGCCACGGACGCAGCCCGGAAAAGTTGGAGTGCATGTGCGGGTCGATGAAGCCGGGCAGCAAGGTCAGGTCACCGAGGTCAATCACTTCCGTGGTGCTGCCCTTGAGCCCCATCAGATCCGATTTCCGCCCTGTTGCGATGATTTTTCCAGCGCCAACCGCGATCGCATCGACCCTCCGTCGGGTGCCGGCCATGGTGAGGATGTTGCGCGACAGAAAAATCTTGTCCGCTGGCCGCCCTGCCAATGGTGCAGCGTTCACCGCAGGCGCTGCCGGCGTGGCCGAAGCGCCGCGCGACAGACCGGCCAAACCAGTAAAGAGCAAGCCGGAACCAACACCGCGCAGGACGTCCCTGCGGTTGCCATAAGCCCGCATGAAGGCCATGAACTTAGGGTTGCAAGCGTTACACATTCAACGAGATCCTTCACTGTAGATTCAACCGGGCAAGTCGGGCGGGAAATTGACCGCGCCGGCGCTAGATTAACCTGAAACTTTCACGCAAATCTTCATGCGACCCTCTTCAGAGAGACGTTGTCATGGGTCTGCGAGGCCCATGACCACAAGGCAGCAACACTTCCTGACTGTACCGAAGAATTTTGATGGAGGAAGTTGAGTTCGTCCATTCCGGGCGGCTTGTCGTGGAAGGCCGGTTCGATGCCGGCAGCATGACCAGCGATTTCGGCGTGATGCTGCTGTGCCAGACAGAACGAGAACACAAACGCGGAGTGCTCGAGTTCGGCATCGGGCCTGGAAAGTCCCCTCCTGTTTCACGCTTGCCGCGAAAGAAGCATGTGCTAGATGGCGAAGTGACGCGGGAAACCGATGGTTTCAGCGTACCAATCGCAAAGGCCATGCGTTCCTGGTGCCCAAGCGGTTCCGGGGCTACTGGCGCCAGACCCAGCCGATGCTGAAGCATTGCGTCATCATCGGGTGAGTGGCGGCTGGTGACATGACGCAGCCCGACCAAACCTTTGATCATGTGATCATGTGATCATTGGCGATTGCTCCGCCGGATCGATACTGGCCCGTCGCCTGTCCGAGGACACGGGCGTCAGCGTCCCGATACGCGCTGTGGTCGGTCAAAAGGGCCATGGGCTGGCATTGGGCCAATGTGCTGCCCTTTTTCCAGACAGGCTGCACCTGATCCGCTTCCCCTGTTCCCGAGCCCTCAATTCAATTGAAATCAGGCGCGGTTGCGCAGGGTGAACAAGCCCCGGTACAAGGCCACGCTCACCACCATGCCCCAGGTCATGCCCACAAACATTCCGCCCAGCATGCCTGGCAAAGCAGCCTCGCCGAGCGCTGCCTGCCATTGCAGCAGCCAGGTCGCGCCGACGGTCATGCCCAGCAGCATCCAGGCCGAGCACATCAAATTCTGCACAAACAGCGAGCACAAATAGGCGCCGCACCGGGAGCGCAATGCGCGCAAACTGGGAACGGCGAGCAGCCCTCCTGCCAACATTCCCACATGCATACCCGGCAGGTAGGTCAGATGCAGCCGAAAACTCTCCAGCAGTTTCAAGCCCGACGATTGGGAGCACAGGCTGTCAAGCTGCGCCGGCCCGGCATGAAAAAGGTCGTAGCCCAAGCCCAGCAGCATGCCGCCAAAACCCAGCGACAGCATGACGTGGGGTGGCGACAGGCCCGTGTGCTGCGGGCGAATCCAGCTCAGTGCGAAGCAGCCGGCGGCTACAGCGGCCAGGCTCAGCAAAGTGACCTGCACAGAACTGCCTGTGCCGGCTTGAGTGGTCTGACCCACACCCTGCAACGTGGCTGCCACCAGCAACAGCAAAACCACGGGCGTGACAGTCGATGTGCCAATGCCGCGTGCGAGCCAGTGCACCTGGGTTTGTAGTTTCAACATGTGACTTTTGCGTACGCGATATTTGTGCGTCTGAGTTTGGGGTAAACCCTGTAGCGAGTACCCCGTGTTTCGATAACATCATTTGCTGTCTTGCGACGATTGCGCGGCACGCAGTCTGACGACCCTGATGGCCCGCACTGTAACCAGCATTTCAACTTTCTGCTGACTGGCAAACAAAGCGCGACTGCGTTACATGAGTGTCCGCCGAGTGGCACATGCAAAGAACCAAGCCGTTCATTGTGTACATTGCCGGGCAAACGAAGCCCCCGTTTGCGTTTTCAAGATTTGCACATCTTTA
>JBIKTP010000412.1:0-3669 GCA_044348035.1 Burkholderiaceae bacterium | reverse complement strand
CCCTGTGTGCCGCGCTGGCGCTGGTGAGCATCCTGGTCTGGATGCTGGGCCTGGCCACCCCGCTGGCCTGGCAGCCGGCCGCCTGGCCTGCCCGGCCCTGGCTGTTCTGGACCGGCTCGCTGGCGCATGCATCGGGCTCCCTGCTGTCCGCCAGCCTGGCGGCACTCGCGGTGCTGGCCGTGCTGGGCACTTCGCTGGGTGCTGGCCGGACAGCCTGCCAGGCGGTGCTGCTGGCATGGCCGCTGGGCAATCTGGCCCTGCTGGCCTGGCCGTCGATCACCACCTACGAAGGCCTCGCCGGGCTGCAGTGCAGCATGCTGGCGGTGCTGGGGCTGCATGCCGCCGGCCGGCCCGCCGGGTGGGTGCTGCTGGCGTTGCTGGTGGCCCTGCTGATGGGCGAACAAGCCTGGCGAAATCCTGTCGGCTACGACCCGAACTGGGGCTTCAACGTGGTGTATGCCGCCCATCTGGGCGGGGCCCTGGGGGGCCTGCTGGCCGGCATCGTGCTGGACATCGCCGGCAGGCGCCGAAGGCCCTGAGACCGGCGAAGAACGGGACACCTTCCGCCCCCAGCCTTGACCTGTGTCAGTCCAGCCTGGTGGCGATGCGCCTAAGCTTGGCGCCCATCATCCAAGAAAGCGCAACCATGTCCCATTTCCATGCGGTCGTCTGGCTCGACCATTCCGAAGCCCACGTCATGCACATCAGCCCGGATGACGTCGAGAAGTCGGTCATCCACCCGGCGCGGCCCCACCAGCATCTGCATGCCCGCAGCGGTTCCGTCGGCGCCGGGCGCAAGGGCGAGGACCAGGCCTACTACCATGCGGTCGCGCAGGCCCTGGCAGGCGCTCAGGAGATCCTGATCGTCGGCCCGGCCCAGGCCAAGCTGCAACTCGTCAAGCACATCCATGCCCATGACCACGGCCTGGTGGACAGGATCATCGGCGTCGAGACGGTCGACCATCCCAGTGATGGGCAGCTGGTCGCCCATGCCCGCAAATACTTCCGGGCCAAAGACCAGATGCTCGGGCAGGCCTGATACCTGTCGCGCCGACAGCCGCTAGCATCGCGCCATGGACTGGTTTCAGAAACTGCCGGGTTTCCAGCGAACGCCCTACGGCCTGGAATGGCGCATCCTTCGGCTGATGCCGCAGGCCGCGCTTGCCGGCACGGCCTTGCCGGCGCTGATGGCCTTCGCCGCGCGCTACCTGATCGGCGGAAACACGGCCGCCGAAGCTGCGCGCAACCTGCAGCGCTTCGATTTCATGATGATCGGCCTGGTCATCCTCCTGTGGACACTGGTGGTCACGGTGACCATCGGCTGTGTCATCGTCTGGATCATGAAGGGCCCGGCCTACGTGGCCGACGGCCTGCCGGTGTCGCACAGCGATGCCCCGCGCCAGTGAGGTGCCCGCGCATCGAGGCCGCGCGAGCCCATCCATCGGCCCGACAATGACCACGTACAAGGACATGTTGCTCGGCAGCGTCACCCTGACCCCCACCGGAAATGACAACGCCCATGGCCCGACGGCGATGTACCGCCCCGAAAGGCTGATCCAGCCCCCTGGCAGGGGCGGGGCCGGATACCCACAGGCCTGTGCAGGACAATACCTTTTCCTTCAGCCCGCTGCATCCCTGCCCTCCCGACCATGACCAAGCCCCTGGAAACCCGCTACGCCCGCAACGGAGACATCCATCTCGCCTACCAGGTGATCGGCTCCGGCGCGATGGACCTGGTCCTGGTGCCGGGTCTGATCGCGCACCTGGAAGTCCAGTGGGACCAGGATCCGCGCTACCGAAGCTGGGTGCGCCGGCTGGCCTCCTTCTCGCGGCTGATCCTGTTCGACACCCGCGGCAGCGGCCTGTCCGACCGCGATGTCGGCGACTCCACGCTGGACGAGCGGCTGGACGACCTCCTGGCCATCCTGGATGCGGCCGGCTCCACGCGCTGTGCGGTGCTTGGCTTTTCGGTCGGTGGCGCGCTGGCGATTCACTTCGCGTCACGCCATCCCCAACGGGTCTCGTCGCTGGTCCTGTGCAGCAGCTTTGCCTGCGCCGAACTGCCGGACACTCAGGCACGGCCCACCGGTGTGACGCATATCCAGAACCTGATCGACACGTCCTGGGGGGAAGGCCGCACCCTGGAGGTGCTCGGCCCCACGCTGTGGGGCAATGCGACTGCGCTGTCACGCATGGCACGTATGGAGCGGGCAAGCCTGAGCCCCCGCGCGGCGCGCGTCCACCTGGAGTGGGTGTTCAGCACCGATGTCCGTGCGCAGGCCTGCGCGCTGACACTTCCCACGCTCGTGCTGCACCGCACCCAGGACACGACGGTGCCGGTGGAGTTCGGCCGCTGGCTCGGCTTCAACATACCGCGCGCGCGGTATGTCGAACAGGCGGATGGCGACCACCTGATCTGGTACGGCGACCAGCACGAGGCGCTGGACGAGATCCAGCAGTTCCTCACCGGCTCCCTGCCCGATGAAGACACCGACCGATTCCTGGCCACGGTGATGTTCACCGACATCGTCGGCTCCACCGACCACCTGGCCCGTCGCGGTGACCGCGCCTGGGTCGAGACACTCGCACGCCACCACGAGGTGATGCGCAAGCTGCTGGGTCAGTTCCATGGGCAGGAGCAGGACACCGCGGGCGACGGCTTTTTCGCCACGTTCGGCCTGCCCGCGCGCGCGGTGCGGTGCGCGCTGGCCATGCGGGATGCCGTCCAGCCGCTGGGCATCCAGTTGCGGGTGGGTGTGCACACCGGCGAATGCCTGCGCCAGGGCGACACGGTGGTGGGCATCTCGGTGCATACGGGCGCGCGCATCATGGGGCTGGCACAGTCAGGCGAAGTGCTGGTGTCGCGCACCGTCACCGACCTGGTGGCCGGCTCGGGCCTGCGCTTCGAGGACCGGGGCGCTTATGCGCTCAAGAGCGTGCCTGGCGAGTGGCGGCTGTTCAGCGCCAGCCAGTAGCCCGCAGTGGCGCGGGCCGCCGCCAACCTAGAATCCTGCGTCCACCCCGAGGAGAACCATGAGCAGCAGCGCGCCCCCCGAATTGTTGACCGAGATGCGCGGCCCCGTGCTGTGGCTGACCATCAACCGCGAAGACAAGCGCAACGCCGTCACACCCGGTGTGCTGGCCGCGCTCGCAGACGCGCTGGCGGCAGCCAACCGCGACCGCGCGGTGCGCGCCGTGGTGATCACCGGGGCCGGTGCCCGTGCCTTTTGTGCCGGGGCCGACCTGCAGAGTGGCACCTCGTTCAAGTTCGACTATTCCGAACCCCATGTCAGCTTTGCCAATCTGTTCCGCCAGGCCAAGCAGTCCACGGTACCGCTGATTGCGCGTGTGAACGGGGCCTGCATGGCCGGGGGCATGGGCATCATGGCCATGTGCGACATGGTGGTCAGCGCGCCGCACGCGGTGTTCGGGCTGCCAGAGGTGAAGGTCGGCATCTTTCCGGCCCAGGTGCTCAGCGTGATCGGCAACCTGCTGCCGCGCAGGGTGCTGGCCGAGATGTGCCTGACGGGTGAGCCCATCAGCGCAGCACAGGCCCTGGAGTACCACCTGGTCAACCAGGTGAGCGAAGACCTCGACGCCGGCGTGCAGGCCCTGCTCGGCCGCATGCTGGACAAGTCTCCGGCGGCGATCCGGCGGGGGCTCTATACC
>JBIKTP010000411.1:0-3670 GCA_044348035.1 Burkholderiaceae bacterium | reverse complement strand
CAGCCCTCGTGGGCCAGGGTCACATGCGCCTGGTACAGGCGTGTGAAGCCGCGCTGGAACGGCTGGACAGGCGCCGTCCAGGCGGCACGCCGGCGCGCCAGTTCTTCCCCGCTGACCAGCAGTTGCAGCCGGCGCTGCGCCACATCGAGCGAGATCACGTCGCCGGTGCGCACCAGTGCCAGCGGACCACCCACCGCGCTCTCGGGCGAGATGTGCAGCACGCAGGTGCCGTAGTGGGTGCCGCTCATGCGCGCATCACTCAGGCGCAGCATGTCGCGCACGCCGGCCTGCAGCAGCTTGCGCGGGATCGGCAGGTTGCCCCACTCCGGCATGCCGGGCGCCCCCACCGGGCCGGCGTTGCGCAGCACGAGGATGGTGTTTTCGTCGCAGTCCAGTTGCGGGTCCGCCATGGCTGCCAGCATCTCGGGCTGGCTGTCGAACACCAGCGCGCGGCCGCTGTGCTGCAGCAGTTTCGGCGTTGCGGCGCTGGGCTTGATCACCGCCCCGTGCGGCGCCAGGTTGCCGTGCAGCGTGGCCAGGGCCCCCGCGCTGCTGACGGGGCGCGCGAGCGGGCGGATCACCTCCGGGTCGAGGACCTCGGCGGTGGCGATGTTCTCGCCAATCGTCCGGCCGTTGGCAGTGGCTTCAGCGGTCGACAGGACGCTGCGGATCACCTGCATCAGCGCCGGCAGTCCGCCGGCATAGTAGAAGTCCTCCATCAGGCAGTCGCCGCTGGGGAACAGGTTGGCCAGCACCGGTACGCGGCGCGCCATCGCGTCCAGGTCGTCCAGCGTGAGCCGGATGCCGGCCCGGCCTGCCATCGCGATGATGTGCACCGCCGCATTGGTGGAGCCACCCAGGGCCATCTGCACCGCCATGGCGTTGTCGAAGCTGCCGCGCGTAAGCAGCCGTGCGGGCTTGAGGTCTTCCCAGACCATGCCGACGATGCGTTGCCCGCAGTCGGTCGCCATGCGCACATGGGCCGAGTCCATCGCCGGTATCGACGAGGCGCCGGGCAGTGTCAGGCCGAGTGCTTCCACGATGGCGGTCATGGTGGAGGCGGTGCCCATGGTGTTGCAGGTGCCGGGCGCGCGCGTCATGCGCGCCTCCAGCCGCTGGATCTCGGCCGCATCGATGTGGCCGGCCTGGTACTCGTCCCAGAACATGCGGGTGTGGGTGCCGGCGCCGACCTTGCGCTGTACGCCGTTCTTCACCACCCGGTCATTGAGCATCGAGCCGGCCGGGCAGAAGAGCGTGGGAATGTCCATGCTCAGGGCGCCCATGACCGTGCCCGGGGTGGTCTTGTCGCAGCCGGCGAGCAGCACCGCGCCGTCGCACGGCAGGCTGCGCAGCAGTTCCTCGACCTCCATGGCCAGGAAGTTGCGGTACAGCATGGTGGTCGGCTTGACCATCACCTCGCCCAGGCTCATGGCAGGCAGTTCGACCGGGAAGCCGCCCGCCAGCAGGATGCCGCGCTTGACGGCTTCGGCCCGGTCCCTCAGGTGGGCATGGCAGGGCGAAAGATCGCTCCAGGTGTTGATGATCGCGACCATGGGCCGCTCCATCAGGTCCTCGCGCCGGAAACCCTGTTGCTGCATGCGCTGGCGGTGCGCGAAGCCGCGCATGCCCTGGTCGGCGAACCAGCGCCGCGAACGCAGCTCGGCCAGTGTCTTGCGGATCGGCAGGGTCACGGATGTCCTTCCAGGCTGTGCCTTGGCGCTCAGGCCGCCAGGCTGTTGATCTGGGCCAGCAGAGCATCCGGTACCGTGATGCCCGAATCTGCAGCCGCGCGTTGCAGGGCCAGGCGCCGTGCACCCGCCAGGCGAACGCCTTCGTCGACCAGCATCTCGGTGATCAGCACTTCCAGCCGGGCATGGTACGCCTCGGTGCCGGCGAGTGCGCCCGGGTCGATCACCAGGAAGGCCTGGCCGATACGCGGCTGGTTGCCCTCATCGACGAAGAAGGACGAGGCCTCGAAGCCGAACTGCGCGCCGATCAGCGCCGTCACCAGCAGTTCCACCACCAGCGCCAGCATCGCGCCCTTGGGGCTGCTCACCGCGCCGATGGGCAGCATCGAGCCGTGCATGCCGGCCTGCGGGTCGGTCGTGGGTGCGCCGCAGGCGTCGAGCGCCCAGCCCAGGGGGATGGCCCGGCCCTCCTTGGCCGCAACCATCAGCTTGCCGCGGGCGACTTCGCTCAGCGACAGGTCGATCATCAGCGGCTCGGCGGCGCGCCGCGGGAAGATCGCCGCGACCGGATTGGTACCGAAGATCGGGTGCCGGCCGCCCGCAGCAGGCATCGCCGCGGGCGAGTTGGCGAAGGCCAGGCCGACCATGCCCGCGTCGGCCACGGCCCGCAGATGGTCGACCAGCACACCGGCATGGTGGCTGTTGGTCACACCGGCGAAACACACACCGAGCGAGCGGGCGGTCTGCACCGCGGTGGACACTGCGAGGTCACAGGCCGGGAAGGCCAGGCCCTGGTGCGCGTCCACCAGCACGGTGGCGCCCTTCTGACGGCTTACCTCGGCCACCGCGGAGCCGATGGCCCGGCCATTGCGCAGGTGGGTCGCATACTGGGGCACCCGGCTCAGGCCGTGGGAGGCGAGCCCCTGCGACTCGGCAAGTACCAGCGCATGCGCGGTGGATGCCGCCATGGCGGCGTGGGCGCCAGCCCGGGACAGGGCGCGCTCCACCAGCTCGGTGGCCTGGGCCAGGCTGACGCGGGCCATCAGCGCAAGGCCTCCAGCACCTTGGCCGCAATCAGGGTCGACACCCGGTCGTTGGATTCGGCGCTCACGCCCGAGATATGGGGTGTGAGCAGCAGGTTGGGGCAGTCTGCCAGCTCCGGCACGGCCGGCAGAGGCTCGACATCGAAGACGTCGATCGCCGCGCCGCCCAGGTGGCCCGAACGCAGCGCGGCGGCCACCGCCGGCAGGTCGAGGATGGGGCCGCGCGAGGTGTTGACCAGGATCGCCCCGGGCTTCATCGTGGCGATGCGCTGCGCGTCGAACAGGCCCCGGGTGCCATCCACCAGCGGGACATGCAGGGTGACCACGTCGGACTGCAGGATCAGGTCATGCAGGCCGGTGGCCTTGACGCCGCTGTCCTGGAACACCGGTGCGTCGTCGTCGATCATCGCGTCGAAGGCGATCACGTTCATGCCCAGCGAGCGTGCCAGGCGGCCGGTCAGCTGGCCGATCGAGCCGAAGCCGATGATGCCCAGGGTCTTGCCGGCGGTCTCGCGGCCGCGGTTGCCCAGCGCGTTGCGGGGCCACTTGCCGGCGACCACATCGGCCGTCGAGGTGAACGCGCCGCGCAGCAGCAGCATGGTGGCGGTGATCACGTATTCGGCCACGCTCAGCGCATTCGCGCCCGTTGCCGGGATCACCACCATGCCGCGCGCCTCGCAACCCGGCACGTCGATGTTGTCCAGGCCCACGCCCAGGCGGCCGATCACGCGGCAGCGGCCCAGGGCCGCCAGCAGGTCGCCGCGTACCTGGGTGCGGTTGCGCACGATCAGCGCATCGGCGCCAGCGGCCAGCGCACGCAGCCGGGGCGCGTCGTCTACCAGCTCGGGCTCGTACACGACGTCGTGCGCGGCCTGCAGCTGCGCGACGGCACGCGCGTCCATGATCTCGCTGATGATGATGCGGGCCATGGCGGGGCTC
>JBIKTP010000410.1:0-3672 GCA_044348035.1 Burkholderiaceae bacterium | reverse complement strand
GGCATTGACGAAGCTGCCGGAAGTTTCGGTGAACGGTGCGATGGGCAGCAAGACGTCGGCGATGTCCAGGTTGGCCTTGAAGGGGCTCATGCTGACAACCATTTGCGCGCTGCCCAGGGCGTTCGCGGCATTGTTGCCGCCAGCCGCGTCGAACGCAGGCTCGGTGTTGAGCAGGACCAGCGCGCGAACGCCACCAGCGAGCATCTGAGCGGCATGCCGGCCACCGGCACCCGGCAAGGCGCCGACCAGCTGGGCCCCCACGGTATTGGCGGCCTCGGTGAGATACCCGACCGTGGCGCCAGTCTGTGCGGCGATCCAGTGCGCCAATGCCAGCAGGCTCGAAGCCCTGGCATGGTGGGCGGCCGCGTTGCCGAGCAGGATGGCCTTGCGTTCACCGCCGAGGAGGGACCTGGCAATCGCCACCGACACCGCGTCCGCCGTGCCGGCCGCAGGCGCCACAACCGCTTTTTCGGCAGCCACCGCACAGGCGATGTTGGCCAGTGCCTGCGCCCAATCGGCGGCAGGGGCCAGCTGGGTGTTTGCCACGGGCAGTGCCCAGTCCTGGGCCTCGGCCTGCACCACGCTGACGGCGCAGCCGGCGCGGGTGGCCTGGCGGATGCGCTGGGCAAACAGCGGGTGGTCCTTGCGCAGGTTGGAGCCCACCACCAGCACACGCTGCAGCTTCGACAGCGACGCGATCGAGGTGCCAAGCCAGTGCACACCCTGATGGGCCGTGAAATCGGCGTTGCGCAGGCGGTAGTCGATGTTCTCGCTGCCCAGGCCGCGCACCAGCGCGGCCGCCAAGAACAGCTCTTCCACCGTGCTGTGCGGGCTCACCAGGGTGCCGATGCTGGCCGCGCCATGGTCGGCCTTGATCTGCTTCAGGCCATTGGCGACGTATTCGAGGGCGGTCTGCCAGTCGACCTCTTGCCACTGACCGCCCTGCTTGAGCATGGGCCGGGTCAGGCGCTCGGGGCTGTTCAGGGCCTCGTAGGAGAAACGGTCGCGGTCGGCGATCCAGCATTCGTTGACGGCTTCGTTCTCGAGCGGCACGACGCGCATGACCTTGTGGTTCTTGACCTGCACCACCAGATTGGCGCCGGTGGAGTCGTGCGGGCTGACCGACTTGCGGCGCGACAGCTCCCAGGTACGGGCGCTGTAGCGAAAGGGCTTGCTCGTGAGCGCACCCACCGGGCAGATGTCGATCATGTTGCCGGAGAGCTCGGAGTCGACCGACTGGCCGACGAAGGTCTCGATCTCGGCATGTTCACCGCGGTGCGACATGCCCAGCTCCATGACGCCGGCCACTTCCTGGCCGAAGCGCACGCAGCGGGTGCAGTGGATGCAGCGGCTCATCTCCTCCATGGAGACCAACGGGCCGACATCCTTGTGGAACACCACGCGCTTTTCTTCCTGGTAGCGCGAGGTGGAGCCGCCGTATCCGACGGCCAGGTCCTGCAGCTGGCATTCGCCGCCCTGGTCGCAGATCGGGCAATCGAGCGGGTGGTTGATGAGCAGGAACTCCATCACCGACTGCTGGGCCTTGATGGCCTTGTCGCTCTTGGTGCGCACGATCATGCCCTGCGTGACCGGCGTGGCGCAGGCCGGCATCGGCTTGGGCATCTTCTCGACGTCGACCAGGCACATGCGGCAGTTGGCCGCGATGCTGAGTTTCTTGTGGTAGCAGAAATGCGGAATGTAGGTACCGGCGCGCTCGGCCGCATGCATGATCATGCTGCCTTCTTCGATGCCGACCTTTTTTCCGTCGAGTTCGATTTCAACCATGGTGGGATACCCGTTCAGACGTAGGCAGGGACCATGCAGGTCTTGTGTTCTACGTGGTACTCAAATTCGGGCCGGAAGTGCTTGATCATGGCGCGCACCGGCATCGCCGCCGCGTCGCCCAGGGCGCAGATGGTGCGGCCCTGGATGTTGTCGGCCACCGAGTTGAGGAGGTCCATGTCGCTCGGGCGGCCCTGGCCGTTCTCGATGCGGTCGACCATGCGCGACAGCCAGCCCGTGCCCTCGCGGCAGGGCGTGCACTGCCCGCAGGACTCGTGCATGTAGAAGTAGCTCAGACGCTGCAGCGACTTGACCATGCAGCGGCTGTCGTCGAGCACGATCACGGCGCCGGAGCCCAGCATCGAGCCGGACTTGGCGATGGAGTCGTAGTCCATCGTGCACTCCAGCATGATCGATGCCGGCAGGATGGGCGCCGACGAACCGCCGGGGATCACCGCCTTGAGCTTGCGACCGCCCCGCACGCCGCCGGCGAGCTCCAGCAGCTTGGGGAACGGTGTGCCCAGCGGCACTTCGTAGTTGCCCGGGCGCTCGACATCGCCGCTGACCGAATAGATCTTGGTACCGCCGTTGTTGGGCTTGCCGCAGGCGAGGTAGGCCGCGCCTCCGTTGCGGATGATCCAGGGCACCGCCGCGAAGGTCTCGGTGTTGTTGATCGTGGTCGGTTTGCCATACAGGCCGAAGCTGGCCGGGAACGGCGGCTTGAAGCGCGGCTGGCCTTTCTTGCCTTCGAGCGATTCGAGCAGAGCGGTTTCCTCGCCGCAGATGTAGGCACCGAAACCATGGGCCGCATGCAGCTGGAAGCTGAACTTGCTGCCCAGGATGCCATCGCCCAGCAGGCCGGCGGCACGCGCCTCGTCAAGGGCCTCTTCGAAACGCTCGTAGGCGCCGAAGATCTCGCCGTGGATGTAGTTGTAGCCCACGGAAATGCCCATGGCGAAGGCAGCGATGGCCATGCCTTCGATGACGATGTGCGGGTTGAACTGGAGGATGTCGCGGTCCTTGCAGGTACCGGGCTCCCCCTCGTCGGAGTTGCACACCAGGTACTTCTGGCCGGGGAACTGGCGCGGCATGAAGCTCCACTTCAGGCCGGTCGGGAAACCGGCGCCGCCGCGTCCGCGCAGGCCGGACTCCTTGACGGTGGCGATGACCTGGTCCTGGGTCATGGGCTCGGCGCCGTCGGCGCCCAGCAGGATCCGGCGCAGGGCCTCGTAGCCGCCCCGCGCGACGTAGTCCTTCAGGCGCCAGTTGCTGCCGTTGAGGCCGGCGTAGATCTGCGGGTTGATGTGGCGGTCGTGGAAACAGGTTTCGACACCGGTGGCGCGAAACTGTGCAAGAACCTGGTCAGCGGTCATCATGGGGCCTCCGCGGCGCGCAGGGCGTCGACAAGCTGGTCGAGTTTCTCGGGGCTCATGAAGCTGCACATGGTGCGGTCGTTGACCAGCATCACCGGCGAGTCGGCGCAGGCGCCCAGGCACTCGCTCTGCTGCAGCGTGAACAGGCCGTCGGCCGTGGTCTCGCCCATGCCGATGCCCAGCTTGCGCTCCAGGTGCTGCAGCGCACTAGCGCCATCACGCAGCTGGCACGGCAGGTTGGTGCAGACGTTGAGCTTGAAGCGCCCCACCGGCCTCTGGTTGTACATGTTGTAGAAGGTGGTCACCTCGTGCACGGCAATCGGCGCCATGCCCAGGTAATCGGCCACGTCCTTCTCGCCCTCGGGGCTGACATGGCCCTGCTCCTGCTGCACGATGGCCAGGCAGGCCATCACCGCAGACTGTTTCTGGTCGGCCGGGTACTTGGCCACTTCCCTGGCAAAACGCACGCGCGTCGCTTCAGAGATCATCGA
Organism: Burkholderiaceae bacterium; assembly: GCA_044348035.1. Lineage (GTDB taxonomy): Bacteria > Pseudomonadota > Gammaproteobacteria > Burkholderiales > Burkholderiaceae_C > CAISIP01. The sequence continues at coordinate 26 of JBIKTP010000410.1, read as the reverse complement.
TCAATCTCCCCAAACACAATGTCCAT
>JBIKTP010000409.1:0-3673 GCA_044348035.1 Burkholderiaceae bacterium | reverse complement strand
TGCCCCCCGTGTACCGGATTCAGCTCAGGCCGGCTCCATGCCCTGGCGCCGGATGGTTTCGGCGGCCTCCGGCGCGACCATCTGCGCCAGCAGGCCACGTGCTGCGGCAGCCTGTGCCGAGCTGGTGGCTACGGCACCGGAAAACGTGGTGATCGACTGAATCTCGGGCGGCATCGGCCCCACCACCGAAATGCCGGGCAGGTGCATCAGTTCGCTCAGCTGCTGAAAACCCAGCGCCACGTCGCCACGCGCCACCAGAGTGCCCACGGGAACACCGGGGGGCGCCTGCACGATCCGGGGCCGGATCTGCGTGAAGATGCCCCAGCGCTCGAAGAGCCCCACAAGATACACCCCGCTGGGGCCGGTGGAGTAGCTGATGGAGGGCGCGGCCAGCACCGCCTGCTTCACCGCCGATTCGGTGGAGATGTCGGGCAGGTCCGCGCCGGCGCGCACCGCGATGGCAATCCCCGAACGCATGATGTCGGTACGGCTGTCGGCCAGCAGGCGCCCCCCCTGGATCAGTTCGTCGATGGCCTTGGCCGCCAGCACCACCACATCCGCAGCCTCACCGGCCGCGACACGCCTGGCCACGTCGACACCACCGGCGCTCTCAAGGCGCACCTCGCAACCGGTCAGGCTTTGGTAGCGGGCTGCCAGGCCGGCCAGCACCTCCCGCGTGGCCATCGAGGACAAGAGCCGGAGCGATGCTGACATCAGATGAATCTCCTCGGACTCCGGTTGGGCATCAGTCCAGCCATTTCTGCAGAAAGCTCGCCTGCCCCATGGCGGGATCGAGCTGGTAGGCGCCGAAACCCACGCGGCTGTACAGACGATTGGCGCTGTGATTGCCCGACAGCACTTCCAGCGTCAGCTTGCAGGCCTTGCGCTCGCGGGCGATCTGCTCCACGAGTTGCAGCATCTGCTCGGCAACCCGCCGGCCCCGATGGCTGGGCAGGACGGCCAGGTCGTGGATGTTGACCAGGGGGCGGCAGGCGAAGGTGGAGAACCCCTCCAGGCAATTGACCAGACCGACCGGCCTGTCGCCGTCGAAAGCCAGGACACTGAAGGCCTGCGGCAGGGCTGCCAGGCTGGCGATCAGGTGGTCGCGGGTGAAGCTCTCCAGGGCATGGCCACCACCGGCCGGATCGCGCGCATAGGCGTCGAGCAGATCGACCACGGCCTGGGCATGCCCGGCATTGGCGTAGTCGGCCCGGAGAATCGTGAGCGTCTGCATGTCCTGCGGCGCGGGCATGGGGAACTCAGGCCTGAAGGGTCAGCGCCAGTCGCTCGGCGCAGGCCTGCGCCTGGCGTGCGTCGCGGGCCTCGACCATGAGGCGCAGCAGGGGCTCTGTGCCGCTGGCGCGGATCAGGACCCGGCCGGAATCACCGAGCTCCGCCTGCACGGCACGGGTCTCCGCGTCCAGGCGGGTGTTGGTTTTCCAGTCCTGATCGGGCCGCAACCGGACATTGATCAGGGTCTGCGGGAAAAGGCTCAGCTCGGCCAGCAGTTGCGCCATCGTGCGACCACTGCGCACACAGGCCTGCAGGACCTGCAAGGCCGAGATCAGGCCGTCGCCCGTGGTGTGCTTGTCGAGCGCCAGCAGATGGCCGGAGCCCTCGCCACCAAGGATCCAGCGGTGTTTCTCGAGTTCCTCGAGCACATAGCGGTCCCCGACCTTGGCCCGCACGAACTGCACCCCGCGGGCCTTCAGCGCCACCTCGACCGCCATGTTGGTCATCAGTGTGCCGACCACGCCAGGCACATGCTCATCGCGGCCCAGGCGGTCGTCGGCCATCAGGTAGAGCAACTCATCGCCGTTGTACAGGCGGCCCTGCGCATCGACCAGCTGCAGCCGGTCGGCGTCGCCGTCCAGGGCAATGCCGTAATCGGCCTTGTGGCTGACGACGGCCTCCACCAGCGCCTGCGGGTGGGTGGCTCCGACCTCGTGGTTGATGTTCAGGCCATCCGGCGCGCAGCCGATGGAGAAAACCTCGGCACCCAGTTCGTGGAACACCTTGGGGGCGATCTGGTAGGCCGCCCCATGGGCAGCATCCACCACGATGCGCACGCCCTTGAGCGTGAGGTCATTGGCAAAGGTGCTCTTGCAGAACTCGATGTAGCGCCCGGACGCATCCTCCAGGCGCCGGGTCTTGCCCAGATTGGCCGAGTCGGCCCACACCGGCTCCTCGCCCAGGGCGGCCTCGACGGCGGCCTCCCAGGCATCCGGCAACTTGGCGCCCAGCGCGCTGAAGAACTTGATGCCGTTGTCAGGAAACGGGTTGTGGCTGGCGCTGATGACCACCCCCAGCGAAGCGCGCTGCGCCCGCGTCAGGTAGGCGACGCCCGGTGTCGGCAAGGGACCGAGCAAAACCACATCGACACCGGCGGAGTTGAAACCGCTCTCCAGTGCGCTTTCGAGCATGTAGCCGGAGATGCGGGTGTCCTTGCCGATCAGCACCGTGGGCCGTTGTTCCGAGCGCTTGAGCACACGACCCACCGCATGCGCCAGGCGCAGAACGAAGTCCGGAGTGATCGGCGGCTGGCCCACCGTGCCGCGGATGCCATCGGTGCCAAAGTACTTTCTCGTCATCGGGTGCCTCTGTGGTTCTGGGTCTTTGCAGGCTGCATTGTCGCCGTCAGTGGAGCGCCCGGAGCACGGCCAGCGCCTGGAGCGTCTCGCGCACATCATGCACCCGCACGATCCGGGCGCCACGCTCGACCGCCAGCAATGCCGCAGCAACGCTGGGCACCATGCGGGCCTGCACATCCATGGTGGCCAGACTGGACAGTGAGGTGCTGGTCGCCGCTGCCAGCGAGGACTTGCGGGACCAGCCCGCCAGCAGGGGGTACCCGGCTGCACACAACTCGCGCTGACGGGCCAGCAGGCTGAAGTTCTGGGCCACGGTCTTGCCAAAGCCGATGCCGGGATCGAGCACGATACGGTCAGGGGCCACGCCCAGCGACTGCAGCCGCCGCGCTGCCTCCTGCAGGAAATCCAGCACCTGGGGCACCACGTCCCCCTGCATCGGCTGCGCCTGCATGGTGGCGGGTTCGCGGTGCATGTGCATCAGGCAGACACCGCAGCCAGGATGGGCTGCCACCACTGCCGCTGCGCCCGGCTGGCGAAGGGCCCAGATGTCGTTGATGATGTCCGCACCCAGATCGAGCACGGACTGCATCACCTCGGGCTTGTAGGTGTCGACCGACACCGGCACACCGAACTTCACCGCGCCACGAACCACGGGAAGCACACGGGCGAGTTCCTCATCCAGGGGAAGCGGCAAGGCGCCGGGTCGGGTGGATTCGCCGCCGATGTCGAGCATGTGGGCTCCATCGGCCAGGAGCCGTTCGCAATGGGCCAGCGCCACGGTGGGCGTGGCATGCCTGCCACCGTCGGAGAAGGAGTCCGGCGTCACATTGACGATGCCCATGACCTGCGGCACCGACAGGTCGACCCGGAACCTCGCTGTCTGCCAGATCATGCGGGTGTGGCCTGTGTCAGGCACTGCCTCGGTGTGCAGCCCCCGTGCGCCATCCAGCGGAACGGCTCAGGCGGCCGTGGGCGCCGGGTCAGGTGCGACCGGCGGCGTGCCGCCCGTGCCGCCACCGGCAGCAGGGGTACGCGGCGTCCAGTCCTTGGGCGGGCGTGGAGTCTTGCCGGCCATGATGTCG
>JBIKTP010000408.1:0-3677 GCA_044348035.1 Burkholderiaceae bacterium | reverse complement strand
AGCGCGGGCTGCGCAAGGCCCACAGCAGCAGCACGGCGACCAGCAGCAGCGCCAGCAGCGCGAGCTGGTGGGCATCCGTCCCGATGGCGTCGTGGGCCATGACATTGAAGTAGGCTGCGCCTGCCAGGTCCACGACCGGCGTACCGCTTCCGCCAGGCCAGGCCTGCAGGACCTGCGCCGCATGGCCACGGGCCAGCTGCAGCGTCTCGCGCAGCCAGTCGATCTCGTGGCCGCGGGCGCGGGTCTCCATCAGCAGCAGCGCCACGCGACCATCGTCGGTGAGCCAGACCCCGGTCTCTCCCTGCGGAACGACCTGCCGCGAGGCCTTCTCCAGCAGCTCCAGGGCGGCAAGGGTCGGGTCCGCAGTAGCGATCGGCCGGACCATGGCGCCGCGGGCCGAGGCCAGCGTGGCCTCGAGCTGCGCGAAGGCCCGGTTCAGCCCTTCCTGGGAGAACTGCTGCTGCGTCGTGCCGTTCGCCAGCAGGTAGCGCGCCGCAAACAGCCGCTCGCGCTCGGGTTCCAGCGCATCCATATTGCCGTTGCTGACCCAGGCGAATGCGGGTTCTGCGGCCAACCGTTCCCGAAGCGCCTGGCTGGCATCCACCAGGTGCCGCGTCTGTTCGGGCGTCGGCCGGCCTTGCTGTGCACCGGGCTCCAGCCGCAGGCCCACCAGCAGGATGCGGGTGGACAGACCGTCGCGCAACTGGCCGAGCATCAGCTGCTGGGTCGGGTTAGCCGGCCCTGGCAGGAAGGACGAGACGTCGGTGACGACGCTGCTGCGGCTGACCTGCCAGCCGCACAAGGCAACCGACAGCGCCCACAGCAGCCACAGGAACCGGTCGCGCAGGCTCATCGCGCGGAGATCGCCATCTCGATCTGGTCGCCGTTGAGTTCGGTGGTGTCGATCTGTCGCAGTTGTGCTCCGGTGCCGCTCACCACGATCTGCCGGATGCCGCGGCGCGGCTGCGCGCCGCGCGGCAGGAGCTGCAGCCGCCAGGCGTCGAAACTGCCGCTCAGCTGCACATCGAACACCTGGCGCAGCAGCTTGTCGTCACCGTTGAGGATGGCGCGCAGTCCCAGCACATAGGCCGATAGCTGGCCCTGGGCGTCCATGCGCACGACGGTGGGCGCTGCGCCGGCGCCCGGGTCGATGGTCAGGGTCTCGGCGGTGATCGTCAGCACCTCGCGGATCGGACTGGTGGTGCGCTTCTCGATGGTTCCCGGCGGCTTGAAGCTCAGCGTGCCGCGCAGTTCCAGCGGGCTGGCATAGAGCGGCGAGATCCGCCGCTCCAGGAAGGGGGCCGCATCCAGCGGACGGGCCGCCACTGCCAGCAGGATCCTGCGCAGGCGTTCGTCGTTGCCGGCTTGTGCCGCGGGCTGCGCCTGGGCATGGGCCGGCGGCAGCGCGCAGGCAAGCAGACCCAGCACGGCCATGAGGACGAAGATATACAGGCGGGTCATCGGTGGGGCCTCAGCGCAGTTGTTCCCGGATGCCTTCGATGATGGTCTCGATCACCTCCAGCACCGGGCTTTGCGCGCCCGGCACGGTGTCTAGCGGGGCAGGCGGTGCCGGCCGGGTGCGCGGGATGTCGAAGCGGGCCTTGGGGTCGATCCACTGGTTCTTGAGGGCCTGCTGGAAAAGCTCCCCCACCATCGGCAGGGCGCTGCGTGCGCCCTGGCCCCAGCTGCCCATGCCCACGCTGTTGTCGTTGAAGCCGACGCGCGCCCCGGCGACGAGTTGCGGGCCCATCAGGATGAACCAGCCGTCGGTGTTGTCCTGGGTGGTGCCGGTCTTGCCTGCCACATCGGCCGTGATGCCGAAACGCCCGCGGATCGCGGTGCCGGTGCCTTCGTCGATCGCGCCGCGCAGGGTGTTGACCAGCGTGAGGGCGTGCTTGCGCGGCATGGCGGGGCTGGGCCCGGTATCGGCAGGCGCGGCGAACTTTTCGAGGACCTTGCCATTGCGGTCCTCGACCCGCAGCAGCAGCACGGGTGCATGGTAGATGCCGCCGTTGGCGAGCGTGCCGTAGGCGGTCACCATCTCGATCAGGGTCACGGGGCTGGTGCCCAGGCCGAGCGAGAGCACCGGCTCCAGCTTGCTCTGGCGAACGCCCAGTGCCTGCGCCAGCTCCACGACGCGCTGCGGGCCGACCTTCTGCATCAGCAAGGCGGTGATCGTGTTCTTGGACTGCGCCAGGCCATCGTGCAGGGTGGTCGGAAGGCCGGTGGGTGGCGATGCATCGGAGGGGCTCCAGACGTCCCCACCCGGCAGGCGGATCGCCACCGGCTCGTCCATCAGCGTGTCGCCGGGCTTGAGGCCTTGCATGAACGCGGCGCCGTAGGCAAACGGCTTGAAGGTCGAGCCCGGCTGGCGCCGTGCCTGGCTGACATGGTCGAATTGTTCGGTGGTGAAGTCCCGGCTGCCGACCCAGGCCCGCACCGCCCCGTTGCGCGGATCCAGCGCCACCAGGCCGGCCTGCAGCGCGACTTTCTCCTGGCCAGGCTTGCTGCGCGCGTCCGCCAGCGACTGCAGCTGGGTCATCTGGCGTGCCACGGCCTGGTTGGCGGCATTCTGCAGGCGGGCATCGAGCGTCGTGACGACGCGCAGACCATCGGTCTGGATGTCGTAGCCCTTGTCGTCGGCCCAGTCCACCAGCCACCGGCGCAATTGCTGCGCCACGTGGGGCGCGAGCCCGAGCGGCACGGCCTGGCGCTCGAAATCCAGCGCCATCGGGCGGCGGGTGAGGGCGTCGAGCGCGTCGGTGTCGATCTTGCCGTCCTTGGCCATCTGCGCCAGGACCAGGTTGCGCCGCTGGCGCGCGCGCTCCGGATTCTGCACCGGGTTGTAGTAGCTCGTGCCCTTGAGCATGCCGATCAGGGTGGCGCTTTCCAGCACGTCCAGTTCCCTGGCCGGCTTGTCGAAATAGGTGCGTGCCGCCATTTCGATGCCGAAGGCGTTGTACAGGAAAGGCACGGTGTTCAGGTAGGTCTCGAGGATGTCCTGCTTGGAGTACAGGCTCTCGATCTTCAGCGCGGTGATGGCTTCCTTGAGCTTGCGGTTGATGCTGGCCGCGCGGCCGATTTCCTCCGGAAACAGGTTGCGCGCCAGTTGCTGGGTGATCGTCGAGCCGCCCTGGAGATCGCCCTGCAGCGTGCTGAAGGCGGCGCCGGCCGTGCGCATCAGGTCGATGCCCGGGTGATCGTAGAAGCGGCGGTCCTCGGTGGCGATCAGTGCGTCCACCACGTGGGGCGAGATCTGGCCGAGCGCGACCCACTCCCTGTTGATGCGCCGGTATTCCGCCAGCACGGTGCCGTCCTGTCCCAGCACGACGGAGGGGGTTTCGCTGCGAACCCGGCGCAGGTCGCCGATGCCGGGGGTGAAGGGCACCAGCGCCAGCAGGTACAGCAGGCACAGCACCGGCACCAGCATCGCCGCCCTGGCGGGATGCCGCCGCATCCATGCGAGCGCCAGGCCTCCCCGGTGGCGGGCGTCTTGCAGGAGGTTGCGCGGGTCGACGTACATGGCGGGAGTTTACGCAGAGTGGCAGCGCGGGGTGGCGCGGGGTGGCGCAGGGTGGCGCAGGGTGGCGCGGTGTGGCGCAGGGTATTGGCGCGTCGGCGCCGGTGCAGCCCGCCCGGCATGGGTATGCTCTGGGCCCATGCGATTCACCGGAAAC
>JBIKTP010000407.1:0-3687 GCA_044348035.1 Burkholderiaceae bacterium | reverse complement strand
AGGCGTGCCGAACGCAGAGATGGACTGCTGCCCGACATTGCCACCGAAATCCAGGAACGCCCAGTTGTCCACCACCTCTGCGATGCCGTTGGCAGTCAAGCTGTTGAAGGAGCGGCGACCAGAGGTGTTGTTGGCATAGAGCACCTCGGTCAGGGAGTAGTCGATCGACCCGCGAATACGCCCGCCGGTGCTGCTGATGCTGATCCCCGGGCTGACCTCGGTGATCGCCTCGGATTTCTGGTTCACGCTGCTCAGGCGGACATTGTTCGTGATGGTCTCGGTCACGGAGACACGGGGCACGATGGTGATGCGCGAGGCCACGTCGAGGGCGCCCCCTTCCTGGGCAAGCACCCACGGCGAGGCCGAGGCAAGCACCAGCACGCCCAGGGTCGCGCAGGCGCATGCAGGCTCAGGCCGCTTTGTTGCCATATCCTTGGCCATAGCCATAGCCGTAACCGCCCGTCATGGCACTGCGGACCTGGTTGAGCACTACCATCTTGACCGGGCAGGCTTCAATCGTGGCGAGGGCGTCCTGCACGTCGGAGCGCAAGGTTTTTTCGGCCTGGATCACCATGACAATCTGGCCCATGTGGGTCGCCAGCACGCGCGATTCGGTGGTCAGCAGCAAGGGCGGCGAATCGAAAACGATGATGCGGTCTGAGTAACGCTTGCCCATGTCTGCCAGCAGCCGCGTCATGGCGTCGCTGGCGAGCATTTCGGTGGCACGGGCATGCGGGGTGCCGCTGGGCAGGATGGTCAGCTTGTCGATATTGGTCTTGAGCAGCATCGTCGACAGGTCTGCCGAATCACCCGCCAAAAGATTCAGAAGCCCCGGCCCGGGCTCCAAGCCGAGCACCCGAAGGACAGAGGGCCTGGCAACGTCGGCGTCCACCAGCATCACGGTGTTGTCGAGCTCGGCCGCGATGCTGATCGCCAGGTTGATCGCGGTGAAGCTCTTGCCCTCCCCCGGCAAGGAACTGGTGACCATGATGAGGTTGCCGTTCTCGACGGGTGTGGCGCCCTTGCCCATCGCATTGGCGATCAGGGGGCGCTTGATCACTCGGTACTGGTCTGCAATTTGCGACCGGGGGGAGTGGGGGCTGACGATACCCGCAGCCGACAGCGAGTCCAGATTGATCTCCACACGCTTGGAGGTCACCACCGGAGCCGGCTGGGTCACCCCCGCTACGGCAATTGGCGGCTGCACGCCCGACGTCTGGGCCTCTTCGGGCAAGGGTGCAGGCGGGGGCTCTGCACGCGCCACTGCCTGGGGCATGGCCGCACCCGCACGACGCAACTGCTCCAGCCGATGGGCCGCCTGTTCGATCAAACTGCTCATGGCTTGTTCACCCTGCTCGCTGGGCGAGAATTGTGACGGCGACTATCGCAACGCCAAAAAAGCCCACCAGCCCGCCTGTCGCCAGGCCAAAAAGGCGCAGTTCGCGGCGCTCCCGCAGGCGGGCGGTGTCTGTGCGAACCATGGTCACCACACCCAGAATCGGTAGGCCGATGGTGTTGCGCACAGCGCGGGCATCAAAAAACACCGCACGCAATTGGCTGAGCACAAAGGCGATGCCGAGGCCTGCTCCCAAGCCGGCGATCAGCGCTACCGGCAACAGAAGCAACCGATTGGGTGCCACGGGTTTGTTGGAAGTCCTGGGGGGGTCAATCAAACGGAAATCGGCAACACCGGCTGCATCCTCCAGTTGGCCAGACATGCCCGCCTGTTCGCGACGAGTCACAAGACCTTCGTAGTTTTTCTTATGAATGTCGTACTCGCGGTTCAACTGGGCGAATTCGGCCTCGATCTGTGGTGCCACCTTCATTTGCTGCCGCGCCTTGGCCATGCGGGACTCGTATTCGCTGACCCGGGCCTTCAAGGAGGCAACCTGCACCTCTGAGGCGGCGAGCATGCGGCCCAACTCCTGCGCCGCCAGCGATGGGCCATTGCCTTGCTCCGCCGCAGGCGGGGCAGCCATGGCCACCTTGCGCAATTCGGCCACGTCCTTTCGCTTTTGTTCTTCAAGCTCCTTCAGCAGCCGGCGAATGTTGACCACGTCGGGGTGCTGGTCTGTGAAACGCTGCAGCAAGGCGTCCAGGTTCTGCTTTTGTGCGGCTATGCGAGCGTCCACCTCAGGAGTGGACACCTGGATGGCTGATTCCTGCAGAATGCTTCGGGTGGTGATGTTGGTCGTCTGCGACTTTTCAGCGTCGAGTTGTTTCCGGGCGGCGTCGCGTGCGTTCTCGGCCTCTTTCAACTCGAGGCGGGCCTGATTGAGCTGGTTGCTCACATCACCAAAAGCCCAACTGACCTCGCTACCCTTGCTGGTCTGCATGTCGATGTTCTTGAGCCTGAATTCCTTGAGGCGTGCTTCAGCATCCTCCAGTTTGGTCACATAGACCTTGATCTGCTCTTCGATGAACTTCTTGGCGGAGTCGGAGTCCTTGCGGCTTGCCCCGAGGCTGGACTCGACAAAGATAGACACCAGCGCCTGTACTACCCGCTTCGCCCTTTCCTGGCTTTCATCCCGGTAGGCCAAGGTGTACAGATTGTCTCTTCCGGCGTTGCGTATCTCGAGGCCGCGCGTCACCCTGTCTATGAGTGCATCCCGGTCCGCCTTGTTGTTGCTGCCAAGATCCAGATCAGCCATGCGGATCAGCTTTTCGACATTCGGGCGGCTGATCAGCGTGCGACTCAACATCGTGATCTGTTGCTCCACGTCGGGCTGCACCGCCAAGCCCGCCATCAGCGGCTTCAGGATCGACTGGGTATCCACAAAAATCCGGGCGGAAGCCTCGTACTTGTCCGGGACCGAAAAAACCACCACCACGCTCACAGCGGAAACCACCCATGCAACCCCGATCGCCGGCCAGCGGAACTTCCACATGCCTTTGACAACGGAGATAACCTGACCAAGCAACTCAAACATCAGCACGCACCACTTTGATCACGATATCGGGCGGCGACAGGCAACGCCTTGCAAAGAAGCAGGGACCGGGCTCAGAACCAGCCCTGGGGAATGATGAGGATGTCGCCAGGCCGCATTTCGACGTTGGCGGTGATGTCGCCGCGCTTGATCAGGTCCTTGATGCGCACAGCGTATTGCTTGCCGCCGTCTGACACCCGGAGAATGGAGGCGGCATTGCCATCGGCGAAATCAGTCAGGCCGCCAACGGCTATCATCACGTCCAGCAAGGTCATCTTTTGCTTGAAGGGCAAGGCTTGCGGTTTGGCGGCCTCGCCAACAACGCGGATCTGTTCGCTGTAAGGGCCGACAAAGCTGGTGACGATGACGGTCACGATGGGATCACGTACAAACTTGGAAATTGCCTGCTCTACATCGCGGGCGATCTGTACGGAGGTCTTGCCCTGGGCGACCAGTTCGTCAACAAGAGGCGTTGACAGCTTGCCGTCTGGGCGAACAGGTACCATCATGGACAATTCGGGGTTGCGCCAGACGATGATGTTGAGGCTGTCACCCGGGCCGACGATGTAGTTGTAGTCGGCCGACGCCGCCGAGGCAGGTGCCGCAGGAAGCTTGGGCGCATTGCTTGCACAGCCGACGAGCCACACAGATGCCAGCACGAGCAGCAACCAACGACCCAGGAATCCAACGGAGCTCAGGGTAAGTCTCATCACAACGTCCTCTTCAACCGGCGCACGACAGTGCTCGCCGTGGCCAGAAT
>JBIKTP010000406.1:0-3688 GCA_044348035.1 Burkholderiaceae bacterium | reverse complement strand
GCCCAGCCGATCGCCGACAGCAGGCCGACAGCCAGCCCCAGCGGCGCCTGGGCATAGGCCTGGAAGCTGTCGACCATCAGCACGGTGACGCCGGCGCCGCCCAGGGCCAGCGCCAGCACCAGCCGGGCGTTGAGCCGCTCGCCCAGTACCGCCCAGGAGATCAGTGCCGACCACAGCGGCATCGTGAAACCGAGCACGGCCGCCTGGCCGGAAGGGATCAGCAAGGTGGCATAGGTGCTGGCCAGGTTCCAGATCACCAGATAGAAAAAGGTGCCCAGCAGCACCGTGCGCCAATATCGACGCGGAATCCACAGCGGCTGTCCGCGCAGGCGGGCAATGGTCAGCAGCATCAGGCCGGCGCCCAGCATCGCGACGCTGCGGAAGGTCCAGACCGACACCTCGCGCACGGCATGCGGGAACAGCGGCCAGTTGGTGCCCCACACGATCGTCAGCGCGACCAGCATGACCAGGGCGCGGCGTGAAACGGTGGGGGGCTGCATCAGGGGGCGGGCTGTTCGGCGTTGCGCATTGTCGGTGCATTCTCGTATGGCACCGCGGCGCACCTTGCGCTAGACTGCCTTTCGGTCTGATCCCCACAAATGCACAAGCCCCGCGTTGGAGCAGTGAACCCGTCCGGACTCAAACATCGCCTGTCGGCCATTCTTGCGGCCGACGCGGCCGGCTTCGCCCGGCTGATGACTGTCGACGACCAGGCCACGGTCGCCGGGCTCTATGCTGCGCGCGCGGTATTCCGCCGGCTGGTCGACGCACACCAGGGCCGGATCATCGACATGGCCGGCGATTCCGTGCTGGCCGTCTTCGAGACTGCCGGCGGCGCCGTCACGGCAGCCCTGGCGGTGCAGGAAGAGCTGGCCGAACTGGTCCAGGGTGTCCCGGAAGACCGCTGCATGCGCTTTCGCATCGGCGTTCACCTGGGCGATGTGATCGAAAAGTCCGATGGCACGGTCTACGGCGACGGCGTGAACATCGCCGCCCGGCTGCAAAGCCTGGCTGACGCGGGCGGCATCACCGTGTCGGAGTCGATCCGCACGGCGGTCAAGGGGCGCCAGTACGGGGCCGGCTTCGAAGACCTGGGGGAGCAGCAGGTGCGCAACATCGCCGACCCGGTGCGCGCCTGGCGGGTGCATCCGGGGGGGGCCACATCGTTCGGATCGTCCTCGCTGCTCCCGCTGCAGCGCGAGGCCGAGCCATCTGGCTCCATGGGCCTGGGCCTGCGCCTTCCCGACCGGCCATCGATCGTGGTGCTGCCCTTCACCGTGATGGGCAGCGATCCCGAGCAGGACTACCTGGCCGACGGCCTGGTCCAGGAGATCATCACCGAGTTGTCACGCTTTCGCCGCCTGTTTGTCATCGCCCGCAACACCTCGTTCACCTACAAGGGCAAACATGTCGATGCCGCCCGCCTGGGGCGCGAGCTGGGGGTGCATTTCCTGCTCGAGGGCAGTGTGCGCCGCGCCGGCAACCGGGTGCGCATATCGGCGCAGCTGATCGATGCCCAGACCGGTCACCATGTCTGGGCCGAGCGCTACGAAGACGTGCTCAGCGATGTGTTCGAACTGCAGGAGCGCATCACCCGCCAGGTGGTGAGCACCATGGTGCCCGAGATCGAGGCCGAAGAGATGCGCCTGTCCGAACGCGGGCAGCGCCGCTATTGCGAAACCGACGACATCGCCTGGCGTGCCGCCAAGGCCATGCAGGACACCATGTTCGGTGGTGTGCCCGAGGGATCGCTGCAGGCCATCGAGCTGGCGGCCCAGGCGATCGCGATGGACCGCACCTGCGCCATGGCCTGGCACGTGCTGAGCAACACCCACGCCTGGCGGGTATTCATGGCCTGGGCGTCTGATCGCTCCACCGAACTGGCCGTGTCGCGCCACGCAGCCGACATGCTGCTGTCGCTGGCCCCCAACGACAGCCGTTCCTATTTCCAGCGGGGCATCTCCCAGGAAATGGCGGGGGACTCGGCGCCGGCAGCAGCCGACCTGCGCCATGCCATGGCGCTCAACCCGAACGACGCGATGGTGCTGTTCTTCCTGTCCTTTGTCGAGGCTGCGGAGGGCCGCACCGCCGAGGCCAAGGTGCTGGCCACTCAGGCCATGCGCATGAGCCCGAAGGACCGCTGGGTCAGCACCGCGCACCTGGCTCGGGCGCTGTGCGCCTTCCAGGAGCGCGACTGGCAGGCCCTGCACGACTGGGCCGACCTCGCCATCCAGGCCCGGGCCACGCACCCGATCCGACGGGTACTGATGATTGCGTTTGCCGCCGAGGCCGGTGACATCCCGCTGCTGCGCAAGCACTTTGGGCGGCTGCAGGCGGTGGCGCCCGACTTCATAGCCAGCCTGTTCCGCGGCGACTACCGGCCGCTGCACCGCCCCGAACAGATGCAACTGCTGCTGGAGAGCCTGCGCAAGGCGGGTGCCGCGCCGGATTGAGCCGCCGGCAACAACACCCGGTGCGGTTCAGGCGGCTGTCTTGCCGGCCTGCCAGCTCTGCAGCACCGCGTGGGCCTTGCCGGCTGCCACCTGCACCTGCTCGTCATGGTCCGGGCGCTTGGCCGTCAGTTCTATCACATAGCCGTTCGGGTCACGGAAGTAGATCGAGTCGATGAAGCCGTGATCGGCCACGCCGCGGGTGTCGATGCCTGCCGCCCGGCCTTTGGCCAGCATGCGGTGCAGGTCGTCCTGCGACACCTCCAGCGCAATGTGCAGGTCGAAGTCGTGCTGTTCCTTGAAGTCGAAGGGCCGCTCGGGCGACTCGAAGAAGGCCAGCGCCGAGCCATCGTCCATCTGGAAGAACGCGTGCAGCGTGTTGGTCGGCCGGCCGCTCTTGGTTTCGCTGATCACGAAGGCATTGGTCAGTGGCAGGCCCAGGAAGTCTTCGTAGAACTTGCGGGTTTCCTCCGCGTCGCGGCAGCGGTAGGCGTTGTGGTGCAGGCCTTTGAGCATGGGGTGTTGCTCAGCGCAAGTGCTGCGCAAAAAAGCGCAGGCTGCGATCCCAGGCGAGTTGCGCACAGGCCGGGTCGTATTTCAGCATGTCGAGCCCTTTGGAGTCGGCGGTTTCGTTGGCGAAGGCGTGTTTGGCCGCATAGCGGTGAAATTCGAACCGCACGCCGGCGGCGGAGAGCTTTTTCTCCAGTTCGCCCACGCCGGCGATGGGGAATGGCACGTCTTCGGTGGCCCAGTGGCCCAGCAGCGGCGCGGTGATCTTGCTGGCGTCGATGAATTCCAGGGGCGGGTAACCGTAGTAGGGCACGCCGGCATCGACCTCCGGCACGAACACCGCGGCCAGCAGGGTCAGTGCGCCCCCCATGCAGTAGCCGGACACGCCGACCTTGGCGCTGCCGGAGGCTTTCAGGTATTGCACTGCGCCACGCACATCCTGGCCGGCGGCGTCGCCGAAGTTCAGGTCGTTCATCAGGTGCTCGGCTTCGTTGGCGGCCAGCGCCACCTTGCCGCGGTACAGGTCGGGTACCAGTGCGCGGTAGCCGGCGGCGGCGAGCTTGTCCGCGACTCCCTTGATCTGGTCGTTGAGGCCCCACCATTCCTGGATCACCACGACGCCTGGCGCGGGTTTGCCATCCGCTGGTTCCGCCAGGTAGCCAGTGACGTCCTGGCCGTCCGGGCGCTTGAAGCTGATCATTTGTCCCATGCTTTTTCCTTCTTGATGT
>JBIKTP010000023.1:0-11074 GCA_044348035.1 Burkholderiaceae bacterium | reverse complement strand
TTGCCACCGGTGGTGGTTTCGGGGCTGCCGAACATCACGCCGATCTTCATGCGGATCTGGTTGATGAAGATGACCATGCAGTTGGTCTTCTTGATGTGGGCGGTGAGCTTGCGCAGCGCCTGGCTCATCAGCCGCGCCTGCAGGCCGGGCAGGGAATCGCCCATCTCGCCTTCGAGCTCGGCCTTGGGGGTGAGAGCGGCCACCGAGTCGACGACGATCAGGTCGACCGCACCGGAGCGCACCAGGGAGTCGACGATCTCGAGCGCCTGCTCGCCGGTGTCGGGCTGGCTGATCAGCAGGTCCTGCAGGTTCACGCCGAGTTTCTGGGCGTACTGGATGTCCAGCGCATGCTCGGCGTCGACAAAGGCGCACTGGCCGCCGGTTTTCTGCATCTCGGCAATCGCCTGCAGGGTCAGGGTGGTCTTGCCCGAGGACTCCGGGCCGTAGATCTCGATGACGCGGCCACGCGGCAGGCCGCCGACGCCCAGGGCGATATCCAGACCGAGCGAGCCGGTGGAAACAACCTGGATGTCCTCGATCACCTCGCCCTCGCCCAGGCGCATGATGGTGCCCTTGCCGAACTGCTTTTCGATCTGGGCCAGCGCGACCTGCAAGGCCTTGGCTTTTTCGGTGCTGGCGGAAGTGACGGCTCTGACTGCGGTGTCCATGGAAATCTCCTTGAAAAACAAAGGCTTGGGTGAATGGGTGGTCTGAGGTTAACAACAGGCTGGATGCTTGAACAGTAGTTTATACCGGTAACTCGAAATTCACAAAGCACTTTTTTAGTCAATTTGGATTACGATTTGGAGATGCCATATCCAGCCGCCGCCGAGTCCTGGCGCCAGACCCACCTGGGACGCCTGCTGGAGATGGCCGGCCAGCGCTTCGAGGCCCGGGTTCTGGCGCTGATGGCGCACAACGACGCGCTGTCGCTGGCACTGTCGCATCTGGCCGGGCGCGGTCCGCTGGCAGCCGCGCACAGCCAGATCACGCGACACCTGCCACTGGCCGGCTGCAGCCTGACCGAACTGGCCAGCCGCGCCGGCATCACCAAGCAGGCGATGGGCAAGCAGGTCGACCAGTGCACCGCCTGGGACCTGGTGCAGCGCCTGCCCGACCCCCGCGACGCGCGCGCACTGCGGGTGCTGTTCACTGCGTCCGGGCAGCTGTGGCTGGCGGCCTACCAGCAGGCAGTGCAACAGGCCGAGGCCGAGTTCCGTCAGGCGGTGGGGACCGATGTCGCCACCGTGGTCCAGCTCGGCCTGGAGGTCTACGCCAGCTGAACAGCGCCCTAGAATGCGCTTTGGCTGCGACAGGCAGGCAGCCGCTGGCGGCCCACCATACCCAACCGGAGACACGCATGCGCATCCTGATTGCCGAAGATGATCGCGTCATCGCCGATGGCTTGTTGCGCGCCCTGCGCGCCAGCGGCGCAGCGGTGGACCATGTCGACAGTGGCACCGAGGCCGATGCGGCCCTGATGACCAACAAGGAGTTCGACCTGCTGATCCTCGATCTCGGCCTGCCCAAGATGCACGGTCTGGAAGTGCTGCGCAAGCTGCGCGCGCGTGGCTCCTCGCTGCCGGTGCTGATACTGACCGCTGCGGACAGCGTCGAGGAGCGTGTCAAGGGCCTTGACTACGGCGCCGACGACTACATGGCCAAACCCTTCAGCCTGCAGGAAATGGAAGCGCGGGTCCGGGCGCTGATACGCCGGCGCATGGGCGGGGCCAGCGACAGCATCCGCCATGGCCCTCTGGTCTACGACCAGGCCGGCCGGGTGGCCAGCATCGACGGCAAGATGATCGACCTCTCGGCGCGCGAGCTCGGCCTGCTGGAAGTGCTGCTGCAGCGCGCCGGGCGCATGGTCAGCAAGGACCAGCTGGTGGAGCGCCTGTGCGAATGGGGCGAAGAGGTGAGCAACAACGCGATCGAGGTCTACATCCACCGGCTTCGCAGGAAGATCGAGAAGGGCCCGATCCGCATCGCCACCGTGCGCGGCCTCGGGTATTGCCTAGAAAAGATTCCGGGCTGAGCCAGCCAATCAACAACGCCGGCCATCCGTGAAGATCTTCCAGTCCGGGCAGCGCTCGCTGTTTGGCGAGATCCTGGACTGGATGCTCACGCCGCTGCTGCTGCTGTGGCCGATCAGCCTGGTGCTGACCTGGCTCGTCGCCCAGAACGTGGCGGGCAAGCCCTTCGACCGTGCGCTGCAGTACAACGTCACCGAGCTGGCCACGCTGGTCAAGGTGGTCGGCCGGCAGGTGCAGTTCAGCCTGCCGCAACCGGCGCGCGAGCTGCTTCGTGCCGACGACGCGGACACGGTTTTCTACCAGATCCTCGGGGCCCGTGGCGAGTTCCTCAGCGGCGAGCGGGACCTGCCCCTGCCCGAGGAAGATGAGAAGCCGTTCTTCGACCAGGTGCGCATCCGTGACAGCGAGTTTCGCGGCAGCGACGTGCGGGTCGCTTACACGTGGGTCCGCCTGGACCTCCCGGGAGCGCAGCCGGCACTGGTGCAGGTGGCCGAAAGCCTGGACAAACGTGCCGTGCTCGCCACCGAGATCGTCAAGGGTGTGATGCTGCCGCAATTCGTGATACTGCCGCTGGCGGTGCTGCTGGTCTGGGTCGGGCTGGCCTATGCCATCAAGCCGCTCAACCGGCTGGAAGAGCGCATCCGCGCGCGCCGCCCCGATGACCTGAGCCCGCTGGACGAACACTCCATCCCGCAGGAGGTGGCGCCACTGGTGGCCTCGGTGAACGACCTGCTGATGCGGCTCAAGAGTTCGATCAACCACCAGAAGCGTTTCCTGGCCGATGCGGCGCACCAGCTCAAGACGCCGCTGGCCGGTTTGCGCATGCAGGCCGACCTGGCGCAGCGCGAGGGCGCCAACACCGACGAGCTCAAGCAGTCACTGCGCCAGATCGGCGCAGCCAGCAAGCGCGCGACCCACACCGTGAACCAGTTGCTGGCGCTCGCGCGCGCCGAGGAAGGCGGCACAACCATGGCGCGCCAGCGTTGTGACCTGGCGCAACTGACCATCGAGGTCGTGCAGGACTGCTTGCCGCGTGCGCTGGACAAGGCCATCGACCTCGGGTACGAGGGCATCCAGCCAGGCGCCCACGGCGCCACACTGCAGGGCAATGCGACCCTGCTCAAGGAGATGCTGCGCAACCTGGTCGACAACGCCATCAATTACACCCCGTCGAGCAGCAGACATCCCGGCATCGTCACCGTGCGGGTGCTGGCAGACCCCTTCGGCAAGGTGCTGCTGCTGCAGGTCGAGGACTCCGGCCCGGGCATTGCGCCGGCCGAACGCGAACTGGTCTTCAAACCCTTCTACCGCACGCTGGGCACCGACATCGACGGGTCGGGCCTGGGGCTACCGATCGTGCTCGAGATCGCCCATGTCCACGGGGGCATCGTGACCCTGGAAGACGCCCATGCCGGCCAGACACCACCGGGCGCGCGCTTCACCATCCGCTTCGACAGCGAGCCGGCCGGCCCGGGGTAGACCCGGGTCAGCCAGGGCCAGACGCGGGCATCGGCGCGGTCGAGTGATCCGGCACGGGCGGGGTGTCGGCAGGGATGGCGCCCTACTTGCAAGCCACCAGCGCCACCCCGCCCAGGCCCGGCCTGAGCTCCTCCAGCCGGGCGCGTAGCGCGTCATCGACCACCGGCAACCTGAAGCGCTTGCCGCGCACGTCCGGGCGCTCGGGGTCGGTGGCATCTTCCAGCGACCAGCTGCCATCCGGCAGGGTCTTCTGCGCCAGCTGGCGCAGCGCAGAGGCCTGTGCATCGTCGAACAGTCCGGCCTGCAGGCATTCGAGCGGGCGGCTGGCGGCGTCGGCACGGGGCGCCTCGTCGGAGGACAACACCCGCAGCAGCTGCGGCTGGATCTGCTGCGCCACGCGCTGCGGCTCGGTCTGCAGCGTCGGCCCCAGCCCATAGGTGCGCAACATGCCGTGCGACCACGCGTAGTACACGCCATTGGCCAGCAGGAGTACGAGGACAAGCAGGCGCAGCATCGCGGTCAGTGGCCGCGGCCTGCAGCGTGGTCTGCCGGCCGAACGCTCACTTCGGAACTGGTGATGGTGGTCATGCCCGCCGGAGTATGCACCAGCAGGCCGCCACCCGCATCAACCCCCCGGGCCGTGCCGGAGGTCCCGTCGCTGAGCACCACCGTGCGGCCACGCAGCAGGTCCCGCGCGTGGAACTCCTCCAGGAACGGTGCCAGGCCCCGGGCCTCGAAGGCGCGCAGCGCCGCCAGCAGTTCCGGCACGATGCGCGCCAGCGCAGAGGCCGCGTCACAGCCGGGCAGCAACTCCTGCAGGCAGGCAGGGGGCACCGACAAGCCGGCTGCATCGGGTGGCTGAAGGTTGATGCCAACGCCGATCACCGCACAGCGCTCCCCTGCCACCTGCGCGGTCTCGATCAGGATGCCGCCGAGCTTGCGCCCGTCCAGCCAGAGGTCATTGGGCCACTTGAGCTGCAAGGCCGGGTGCAGGGCCCGTGCCACGCTCACGCCGACGGCCAGCGACAGGCCGGACCAGTCGCGCGGCTCCAGGCAAAGACCGAGCGAGAAGGTCAGTGCCTGCAGGCCTGTGCGCGACGGCCCGTTGACCAGCGCCCCGCTGACCCAGGCGCGACCCAGTCGCCCACGCCCCGCCGTCTGCACCTCGGCCACCAGCAAGGTGGGCGGCAGGCGCCCCGCGCGCGCTCGGCGCATCAGTTCGGTGTTGGTGGAGTCTATGGATGCGACGGCTTCGGCACGGAACCCCGGAAAAGCCGCAGTTCCCTCGCGGGCAAGTGCGTCCAGATGCCAGCGCCCCGGTGCGTCTGACATGGTGCAGCGCCCCGCCCGCCCCGGTCAGCGGCTGCGCCGCTTGGGGGCCAGCAGCGTGCCGCGGCAGGATTTGGCGCCACACCAGCACGGATACTCGGCCTTGAGCTTGGGGGTGTAGCGCTCGTCGATGATCAGCCCGTAGTCGTAATTGAGTTCCTCGCCGGCACGGATGTTGCGCAGCGCCTTGATGAACACCCGGCCTTCCTGTTCGTCGGCCTCGCAGTTCGGGTCGCATGAGTGGTTGATCCAGCGCGAGGAGTTGCCGCCGTACAGGGCGTCGATGACCCGGTTCTCGTCAATATGGAAATAGAAGGTGTGGTTGGGATCGGCCGGATTGTGCGGGTGGCGGCGCTGCGCCTCCTTCCAGCTGATGATCGCTCCCACATATTCGATGATGACCTCGCCCTCGGCGATGTCGGACAGTGCAAAAACCCCTTTTCCGTGGACGCCGGAGCGTCGGGTCTGGATGCGGCGCGAATCGGCAGAAAGGGCTTTTTTGGACACGGCAAAAAAATTTGGTAACGTGAACTCGTATGGGCGCGCGTGGGTGCGCGCCTGCAGGTGTGCGCCGGTGCGCACGCGAGAGACCGGATTGTAGTCAGATGAAAAATGCAGTTTCAACCAAGACACTGGTGATCGCCGAGAAGCCATCGGTGGCCCAGGACATCGTGCGCGCGCTCACGCCCGGCGCGGGCAGGTTCGAGAAGATGGAAGACCATTTCGAGAACGACAAGTACGTGGTGACCAGCGCCGTCGGCCACCTGGTGGAGATCCAGGCGCCGGAAGAATTCGACGTGAAGCGCGGCAAGTGGAGCTTTGCCCACCTGCCGGTGATCCCGCCCCACTTCGAGCTCAAGCCGCTCGACAAGACCAAGACCCGGCTCAACGCCATCGTGCGGCTGGCCAAGCGCAAGGATGTCGGCGCCTTCATCAATGCCTGCGACGCGGGCCGCGAGGGTGAACTGATCTTCCGGCTGATCCAGCAGTACAGCAAGGTCAAGCACCCGGTGCAGCGCCTGTGGCTGCAGTCGATGACGCCGCAGGCCATCCGCGATGGCTTCGCGAGCCTGCGCACCGACAAGCAGATGCTGCCGCTGGCCGATGCCGCGCGCTGCCGCTCCGAGGCCGACTGGCTGGTGGGCATCAACGGCACGCGGGCCATGACGGCCTTCAACTCGCGCGATGGCGGTTTCTTCCTCACCACAGTGGGCCGGGTACAGACCCCGACGCTGTCGGTGGTGGTGGAGCGCGAGGAAAAGATCCGCAAGTTCGTGAGCCGCAACTATTGGGAGGTGCACGCCAGCTTTGCGGCCGCAGCCGGCGAGTATCCCGGCAAGTGGTTCGACCCGAAGTGGAAGAAAGCCACGGCCAACCAGGCGGCCGGCAATGTCGACGAACCGGATGCGGAACTGCGGGCCGACCGGGTCTGGTCGGTCGCAGAGGCCAAGGCGATTGCCGACGCCGTGCGCGGCAAGACCGCCACGGTGACCGAGGAGAGCAAGCCCACGACGCAGGCCAGCCCCCTGCTGTTCGACCTGACCTCGCTGCAGCGCGAGGCCAACGGCAAGTTCGGCTTCAGCGCCAAGACCACGCTGGCCATCGCGCAAAGCCTGTACGAACGCCACAAGGCGCTGACCTACCCGCGGACCGACTCGCGCGCCCTGCCGGAAGACTATCTGCCGGTCGTCCGGCAGACCTTCGAAATGCTGGCCGGCAGTGGCATGAAGCACCTCGCGCCGCATGCCGCAACAGCGCTCAAGGGCAACTACATCAAGCCCAGCAAACGCATCTTCGACAACACCAAGGTGAGTGACCACTTCGCCATCATCCCCACGCTGCAGCCGGCCCAGGGCCTGAGCGAGGCCGAGCAGAAGGTGTACGACCTGGTGGTGCGCCGCTTCATGGCGGTATTTTTTCCGAGTGCCGAGTACCAGGTCACGACCCGCATCTCGGTAGCCGCCAGCCACAGCTTCAAGACCGAAGGCAAGGTGCTGGTGCGGCCGGGCTGGCTGGCCATCTACGGCAAGGAAGCGCAGGACGAGGTCAAGGACGGCGACGAGAAGAACCCGGCCATGCTGGTGCCGGTACAGCCGGGCGAGAAGGTTGGTGTGGCGTCGGTCGACCCGCGCGGCCTGCAGACCCGCCCGCCGGCGCGCTACAGCGAGGCCACCCTGCTCGGCGCCATGGAGGGCGCTGGCAAGACGGTGGAAGACGAGGAGCTGCGCGCCGCCATGAACGAGAAAGGGCTGGGCACGCCAGCCACCCGCTCCAGCATCATCGAAGGCCTGATCAACGAAAAATACATGCTGCGCGAAGGCCGCGAACTGATCCCGACCGCCAAGGCATTCCAGCTGATGACGCTGCTGCGCGGCCTGGGCGTGGAAGAGCTCTCCAAGGCCGAACTGACCGGCGAGTGGGAACACAAGCTGGCCCAGATGGAGCACGGCAAGCTGAGCCGCGACACCTTCATGGCCGAGATCGCCGCCATGACCGAACGCATGGTGAAGAAGGCCAAGGAGTACGACCGCGACACCATCCCGGGCGACTACGCAACGCTGCAGACGCCCTGCCCCAACTGCGGCGGCATCGTGAAGGAGAACTACCGGCGCTACACCTGCACCGGAAAGTCGGGCAATGAAGACGGTTGCGGCTTCTCGTTCGGCAAGACACCGGGCGGGCGCACCTTCGAGCTGGCCGAGGTGGAGCAGTTCCTGCGCGACCGCAAGATCGGGCCGCTGGAAGGTTTCCGCTCCAAGGCGGGCTGGCCGTTCACTGCCGAGATGGTCATCAAGTTCGACGAGGAGACCAAGAACTACAAGCTCGAGTTCGACTTCGGCGACGACAAGAAGGGCGAGGAGACCGGCGAGCTGATCGACTTCGGAGCCCAGGAATCGCTGGGTGCCTGCCCCAAGTGCGGCAGCGCGGTGTTCGAGCATGGCAAGAACTATGTCTGCGAAAAGTCAGTGCCCACTCTTTCTCAGACCATCCCCAGCTGTGATTTCAAGACGGGCCAGGTCATCCTGCAGCAGCCCGTCACGCGCGAGCAGCTGGTGAAGTTGCTGCAGACCGGCAAGACCGACATGCTGGACAAGTTCGTGTCCATGCGCACCCGCCGCGCATTCAAGGCCATGCTGGCCTGGGATGCGGAAACCGGCAAGGTCGGCTTCGAGTTTGCGCCGTCCAAGTTCCCGCCGCGCAAGCCTGCGCCGGGCAAGACACCCGCTGCCGCCAAGGCAGCCCCTGCGGCCCGCAAGACGGCGGGCCCTGCGGCCAAGGCGGCCGCCGCAGCCCCCGCTGCCGCGAAGCAGGCGGCGGCGAAGAAGGTTCCGGCCAAGAAAGCCGGGGCGAAAAAAGCCGCTGCCCCCGCCAAAGTGGCCAAGGCCGCCAAGACCGCCAAGACCGGCACCCTGCAGCCCAGCGCCGCACTGGCCGCGGTGATCGGTGAGGGCCTGGTGGCCCGCACCGAGGTGGTGAAAAAGATCTGGGACTACATCAAGGCCCAGGGCCTGCAGGACGCCACCAACAAGCGCGCCATCAATGCCGACGCGAAGCTGCAAAAGGTGTTCGGCAAGCCGCAGGTCACGATGTTCGAACTGGCCGGGCTGATCGGCAAGCACCTGAGCTGACGCGTTCGGCGGACAAAGCGCTCCACGATGATCACCCTCACCCATTCCCAGGCCTGGGCCGTGCTGTCCGGCGCGATCCTGCTCGAGGTGGCCGGTACCACGTGCATGCGGCTGTCCGAAGGGTTCACGCGGCTGACCCCGTCCATCCTGATCTTCGTTTTCTATGCCGGCTCGTTCGCGCTCAACACCCTGGTCACCCGGGTGCTGGGGCTGAGCGTGGTGTACGGTGTGTGGTCAGGCGCCGGAACCGTGCTTACCGCACTGATCGGCTTCTACTATTTCCGCGAGCCGGCGACCGCCCTCAAGCTGGTCAGCATCGGACTCATCGTGATCGGCGTGATGGGGCTGCATTCGGCCTCCCGCGTGAGCGCCTGACGCCGGGCTGCCTCCCCATGGCGACCACCCACCACAACCAGGTCTCGATCGAGAAATACCGACACAAGGCAGCCGGCTACGACGCCTCGGCCGAATTCACGATGCCCCTGCGCAGACGCACCATCGCGCTGCTGCAACTGCGCCAGGGGCAGACCGTGCTGGATGTGGGCGCGGGAACCGGGCTGAGCTACGGGCTGCTGCGCGAAGGAGTCGGCCCGCAGGGCCGGGTGCTGGCCTTCGAACAGAGTCCGGAGATGTTCGCGCTGGCGCGGCAGCGGGTGCAGCGCGAAGGCTGGCAGAACGTCTGGCATGCCAACGAGCCGGCGGAAACCGTGGCGCTGCCCGCCATGGCCGACGCGGTGTTGTTCAACTACACCCACGACATCTGCCGAACACCCCAGGCGGTGGACAAGCTGATGCGCCAGGTGCGCCCCGGCGCCCGCATCGCGATGGCCGGCATCAAGTTCTTCCCGTGGTGGACGGGCCCGCTGAACCTGTTGGCCTGGATGAAGAACCGGCCCTACAACGCACGGGCAGCCGAGCTCTGGCAACCCTGGAGCCTGGTCGCGGCCTACTGCGACGACTTTCATTGGACCGCCACCCAATGGGGCATGGGCTACATCGCCAGTGCCACCCGCAAGCAGCGCGACCCGTGACCGTCCACCACCCCGGCCCCGCTTCCCTCGTCCCGACCCCTGGAGATCACCACCATGCCTTTCCCCCGTCGCAGTTTTCTGATGCTGGCTGTCGCTGGCCTGGCGAGTCCCTTCGCGCATGCCGGCCAGACCGGACCCTTTCGAACGATCCGCGAAGGCGCGACCGAGCGCCTGATGCTGGAGGGCCATGACGCGGTGGCGTATTTCACGCGCAGCGACGCGGTACGCGGAGACTCCGCGTTGCAGATCGAGCACGCTGGCGTTTCCTGGCGCTTCTCGAGTGAGGAAAACAAGGCGGCCTTCCTGCGCGACCCGGACAGATACATGCCGCAATATGGCGGTTACTGCAGCAACGGCATCAACTATGCGATCCCTGGCGGCGGCGGCGGCGGGCCGGACACCTGGCGCATCTACCGTGGCAGGCTGTATGTGTTCGGCGGCCAGAAGTCGCGCGACCATTTCGAGATCGACACCGCATTGAACCTGCACCGCGCAGACAAGTACTGGGCCACCGAAATCGCGGGTTCGAACCCCGCGGCACAACGCCTCAAGCGGATGATCTTCCGGGTGCCCCATTACATGAGCGACGCAGCGCTGCAGGCGCAATGGGAGGCTCGGCTGGCAGCAGGCACGCTGCCCGTGATGCCAGGCAAGCCCCAGGTGGTGCCTGCGGCACTCTGACGGCACGGCGCCAGTGCCCGTGGACGCGTGCGCCACGGGCCGCGCGTATTCAGGCACCAGTGCAGGTCAGCTCAGGCGCGGTGCAGCGCACGCAGTGCCGCTGCCTGTGCCATTGTCTCGCGGTACCCCGCCTCGATCGCCCGAGCGCGGAACTCCTGCGAAATGTTCACCCAGTAGCCGAAGTCGGGCTTGAGCACCAGGTCCGCCAGTGTGGCGTCGGCGTCGATCAGGGCCTTCTTGCGCAGGTCGGATTCCCGGTAACGCGCGGCGCCAGGCGGCGCACGGTCCACATGGACGCTGGCATCCACCGCGAGCACGCGTTGTGCGCCCAGCGCGCGCGCAACGCGCACCGGCAAGGGCGCGCTCCAGTCGGCATCCAGGTACTGCTCGCCACGAATTCGGACCGGCGCAAACTGGCCCTCGATCGCGGCAGCCGCCTGCACGGCCAGCCCCGCGTCGCCTGCGGTGAAGGCCACCGCCGCGGCATCGCGGCGACGGGCTGCGACACAGGCCATGGCCACCGGCATCTGCTCCAGCAGAGGCACAGGCGCGTACTGGCGCACCAACTCAGCCACCGCCGCGCCGCTGAGCCGCTCCTGCTGCCCGATCGCCAGCCGCGCCAGGCTCAGGGGCTGCAGCTCCAGTGCCAGCGACTCCAGGGCTGCCGCCGACAGCCCTGCGGCGCACAGGCTGCCGACCAGGGCGCCTACCGAGGCGCCCACGATCAGATCGGGCTTGAGGTCCATCTGTTCGAGCGCCTTGAGCACGCCGACATGCGTGAAACCGCGCGGCCCGCCAGAGCTGAACACCCAGGCCATGCGCACCGGCTTGCGCAGCGGCGCTTCGCGCGGGGCATCGGCGCCGAGATGGTCCCGGTCCGGGTTCACGGTGC
>JBIKTP010000405.1:0-3695 GCA_044348035.1 Burkholderiaceae bacterium | reverse complement strand
GCGCCGGGCAGAAGGTGTTGACGCTGCGCGGCGCGATGGCGCGCGAGCGCAAGCGGCTGGAACAGCGGTGCCGCTACAGCACCCGACCAGCGCCGGCAGCTTCAGGGCGCAGTGCTCCCCCCACCCGCCGATCCGCCTTTCCCTGCTTCAACCACCACAGCAAGGTGTCGTACAGCTGATCCGGGTCCACCGGCTTGGTGATATGGTCGTTCATGCCGGCCTCCAGGCATGTCTGACGATCCTCTTCGAAAGCATTGGCCGTCATGGCGAGGATCGGTGTGTCCCGGTTGAGTGAATCTGCCCGGATCGCCCGGGTGGCTTGCACACCGCTCATCACCGGCATCTGCATGTCCATCAGCACCAATGCGTAAGGATGCAACAGGGCACATTCGAGCGCCCGCTGCCCGTCCTCGGCCAGATCGAGTACCAGCCCCACATCCTCCAGCAGGGACCGCGCGATTTCCTGGGTGATCGGTTCGTCTTCCGCCAGCAGGATGCGGGACCCGGCAAAGTCCTTCCGCAAGCATTGCTCCGCCGTCAGGGACGACTGCGCAGGCGCGGGCTGGGCGGCGTCGGGTTCGCGCTTCCTCAGCGGCACGACAAACCAGAAGGTGCTGCCTTGCCCCGGTACGCTCTCGACGCCGATATCGCCTCCCTTCAGTTGCACCAGCCGCCTGCAGATGGCCAACCCCAGCCCGGTGCCACCGTATCTGCGGGCCATGCTGTTGTCAGCCTGCTCGAAAGACTGGAACAGACGTGGCAGAACCTTGGCATCGATACCAATGCCGCTATCCTGGATGTCGAAGCGGACAAGCGCCGCCTCGGGGGTGTCGCGGATCCGCCGCACACGCACGCTCACCCCACCCTGCTCGGTGAACTTGATCGCGTTGCCCACCAGGTTGAAGAGAATCTGCCCGAGGCGCAGCGGATCACCCACGAAATGCTGGCTGGCGATATCGGCAGGCACGTCCAGGGACAGTGTCAGTCCTTTCAGGGCGGCCTGGTGGTCGAACACCCCTGCGACGCTCTCGACGCTCTGGCCGATTCGCAGTGGCACGCTCTCGAGCACCATGCGTTCGGCTTCGATCTTGGAGAGATCGAGCACGTCGTTGAGAACGCCCAGGAGGCGTTCCGCGGAAAGTCTGGCCTTCTCGAGCTGGTCGATGCCCTTGGGGTCGGCCATGCGCCGCCGGGCCAGGCCGATCATGCCCATCACGCCGTTCATCGGCGTGCGAAGTTCGTGGCTCATGTTGGCCAGGAAGGCGCTCTTGGCCCGGTTGGCCGCTTCGGCGGAGACCTTGGCCTCGACGAGTTGGGCCGTGCGCTCTTCCACGATCTCCTCGAGGTGCTGGCGGTGGCGTTCGAGCTCGGCTCCGGCCTGCTTGCGCTCGGTCAGGTTGGCCAGCAATTCGGCGAACAGGCCGAACAGCTTGTTTTCCGCATCGCCGAAGGGGGCGACCTTGCGCACGGAATCCAGGCCGGTGAAACCAGTGCATTTGCCACCGACCATGACCGGTGTCGTCAGCAGGCTGCGAATGCCCTGGCCTTCCAGGTTGGACCGAAGCCGGCCTGGCGGAAGGTCCTGGACCGACGGAATCAGCATCGACTCGCCGCGGCGATGCAGCGCAAACCAGTCGATTGCGGCTTCGATCGGAAACCCCTGGAGCGCGTCGATCTGCGGATCGATGCCAGGGGCGCACCATTCGAAGGTGTTGTTGGCGGTGCCGCCGGCCAGGTCGTAGTCGAAGACATAGGCGCGATCAGCGCCGAAGAACGCGCCGACCTGCGCCAGCGCCGCGTTGATGGCGCCGTCCAGTTGAGTGAGCGGCAGGTTGATGAGCGACACCGACACCCGCCGCATCATGTCGTTGTACTTGACCTGGCGGTCGTATGCGGCCTCGCTCTGTTTGCGCTCGGCCAGGTTGGCCAGCAACTCGGCGAACAGGCGCAGCAGCCCGCGCTCCTCATCCCCGAACCGAGTTGCATGGCGGCCGGCATCGAGGCCGACAAAACCCCGGCACTCACCGCCGGCCATCACTGGTATGGCCAGCAGGCTCCCGATGTCCTGCGGCTCCAGGATCTCGCGCAGCGGGCCTGGCGGCAAGGCCTCCACAGACGGAATCAGCAGTGCCTCGCCACGCAGATGGGGCTCGTACCACTCGGGTATCTCTGCCATGGGCAGGTCTTGCAGCGCGTCGATCTGGGGGGCGATGCCGGGAGCACACCATTCGAAGGTGTTGCTGCCGGTAGCCCGCACGAGGTCGTAGTCGAAGACGTAGGCGCGGTCAGCGCCGAAAAATGCGCCGACCTGTGCAAGCGCGGCATTGATCGCACTGTCCAGCTGGGCGAGCGGCAGGTTGATGAGCGACACCGACACCCGCCGCATCATCTCGTTGTACTTGATCTGGCGGTCGAATGCGGCCTCCTGGTGTTTGCGCACCTCGATGTTGCCGGTGTAACCCACGCCGAGCAGGGCGCGCCCCGCCGCATCGCGCTGCACCACCTGCCCCACGGTGTTCAGCCACAGGTAAACACCTGCATCGCCACGGAATCGGTACTGACAATCGAAGCCGCTCGTGGCGTCTGGCTGCAGTGCCCGCTCCACCGTCTCGGTGAATGGCCCGACATCGTCGGGATGCACACGCGCCAGCCACGCCCCCAGCGAATCCGGCGCATCGGCGAGTTCCAGCCCCAGGTTGGCCATCGCACGGGCATCGACCCCGATCTTGCCGGTGGTGAAGTCCATCTCCCAGACCACGAGCCTCGGGACATCCAGCGCCAGTGCGAGGCGGCGCTTCGCCCACTTCTGCTCTGCCAGGTCGATGTCGATGCAATACATCTCCGGGCCATTCGGCCCCTGCTGCATCGCATGGCTGGAAAACACCGGGACCGCGGCGCCGGTCTTGTGCCGCAGGACCCGCTCTGCCGCCGGGATGCCGGGGCCGCCGGCAAACCAGGCGTTGACGGTGTCCCGCACGTCCTGGTGCATCGGGTCAGGAATGATCAGGTCTTCGAGTCGCTGCCCGAGCGCTTCGGCACGGGAGTATCCAAACAGCATTTCGCTCGCGTGGTTCCAGAAGATCACGCGGCGCCGGGCGTCATAACCTTGCACGGCAATGCTCGGCATGCTCTCGAACAAGGTGCGAAAACGCTGCTCGCTGGCCTGTAGCGCGCGCTCCCGGAGCATCTCCTTGGTGGTGTCTCGGGCGATCCCGACCAGCCCGATGGTGTCGCCCTTGTCGTCGAGGATCGGGTACCTGCGGTTGTCCACCCAGACCGCCTTGCCGGTTTTTGTCCGGAAATCCTGGCAATCGTGCGCAAATCCCACTCCCTCAAGGACCCGCTTTTCGAGCCGGTAGCAGGCGTCGGCATACTCCTCGGGAAAGACGTCGTAATCGGTCTTCCCGAGCAGGTCGGTCCGGAGACCGGCCGGATCGCACAGGGCCCCCCGCCTTTGGCTGGCGCCGGTGAAGACGTGGTGGCGGTCCTTGAAGCAGATGAAGTCGTCGGTGTTCTCCATCATCGCCCGGAAGTTCGCCGTCACGGCATCGCCCAGCGTGCGTGGAAGGCTCCTGGCGTCCTGCAGGCGCAGCTCGAGCAGGCAGCGGTCCGCCTCCGTCACCTTGGTGTAGACCGCCCGGCAGCACCGGATGCGCCCATCAGCCTGGCGCACCCGCAGGTTGAGCACGCCCTGG
>JBIKTP010000404.1:0-3696 GCA_044348035.1 Burkholderiaceae bacterium | reverse complement strand
ATTGCACAGGATGCGGGCGTCCTTGGGTGCAACCACCTCGACCCGCAGGTCATAAAGCTCAAAGCTGTCGTCTGTCATGAAATCCAGTTTAACAATGAATACACCGGTGTCTGGAAATCACCGCTTTCCCATGCACAATCGACGCCCACCATGCCGGAAAACCCGTCCGTATCCCCGCCCACGACCCCGCTGCTGCAGGTGCAGAAACTGTCACGGCACTTTGGCGGCCACCGCGCCGTGCATGAGGTCTCGTTCACGCTGGCACAGGGGGCCATCGGCGGCCTGATCGGCCCCAACGGCGCCGGCAAGACCACCCTTTTCAATTGCCTGGCGGGCTTCATGCAGCCCACCAGCGGGCAGGTCTGGCTGGGTGGCATACCGATCGGCGGCGCCTCGCCGGCCAAGGTGTTTGCCAGCGGCCTGGCCCGCACCTTCCAGATCCCGCGGCCGTTCCCCGAGATGACGGTGCTGGAAAACGTGATGCTCGCCCCGACGCAGCAGATAGGCGAGCGCTTCTGGGCCAACTGGCTGCAGGCAGGCGCCGTGCGCCAGCAGGAACGCCGCACGCGCGATGCCGCCCGCCACTGGCTGGCCTTTGTGGGCCTGACCGATCTGGAGCAGAAGCCGGCGCGGGTCCTCTCCGGCGGACAGCGCAAGCTGCTGGAGCTGGCGCGGGTGATGGTGGCCGAGCCCCGCCTGGTGCTGCTCGACGAGCCGGGCGCCGGCGTCAACCCGGCCCTGCTGGACCAGATCGTGGACAAGATCTCCGCGCTCAACGCCCAGGGAACGACCTTCCTGATCATCGAGCACAACATGGACCTGGTGGCGTCGCTGTGCCGGCCGGTCATGGTCATGGCGCAGGGCGAGCTGCTGCTCTCGGGTAATGCCGACACCGTGCTGGCCGACCCGCGCGTCGTCGACGCCTATCTGGGGAGCACCTGATGGCGGCAGCACCCACCGACAACCCACCGGCACTGGTGGTCGAGCAACTCGAAGCCGCCTACGAGCCCGGCCTGCCGATCATGCGCGGCGCCAACCTGCAGGTGGAAACGGGCGAGATCGTCGCCATCCTGGGCCCCAACGGCGCAGGCAAGTCCACACTGGTGAAAGCGGTAGCCGGGTTGGTGCCGGTGACCGGCGGACGCAGCCTGCTGTTCGGGCGCGACATCACCCGGGTGCCGGCACATCGCATGGTGTTCGAGGGCCTGGCGTTCGTGCCACAGACCGAGAACGTGTTCGTGAATCTCAGCATCGCGGAGAACCTGGAACTGGCTGCCGCCATCGTGCGCGCCGACCGGCGCGAGCGGCTGGATCCGGTCTACGACATGTTCCCCGACCTGGCACGCCAGCGCAACCTGCCAGCCGGGCAGTTGTCGGGCGGGCAGCGCCAGATGCTGGCCGTGGCCCGGGCCCTGATCACCCGCCCACGCCTGCTGGTGCTGGACGAACCCTCCGCCGGCCTGAGCCCGAAGCTGGTGGGCCTGGTGTTCGACAAGCTGCGCGAGGTGCGCGCCAGCGGTGTCACCGTGCTGCTGGTGGAACAGAACGTCAAGGCCGCGCTGGCGCTGGCCGACAAGGCGGCGGTGCTGGTCGAGGGCCGCGAGCGCCTTTTCGCGCCCGCCGCCGAACTGCTGGACGACGAACGCGTCGCCGCGCTCTACCTGGGCCGGCACACCGGCCGCCAGGCCCAAGGAGTGACCCCCTGATGCTGCAGATCCTGGCCGACGGCCTCATCATCGGATCGGTGATCTCGCTCGGCGCGATCGGCCTGAGCCTGACGCTGTCCATCGTGCGCTTCTCGAACTTCAGCCATGGCGAATTGCTGGGCTGGGGCAGCTATGTGGCGCTGAGCGCGCTGGCGGTCTTCACCGCCACACGCGAGTCACTGGCAACACCGCTGGGCCCGTTCACCTTCGGCTGGGGCATGCTGGGCGCGCTGGTCGTCTCGATGGCAGTCACCGCCCTGCTGGCGCTGGCGTTGGACCATGCGCTGTTCCGCCGCCTGCGCAACCAGGGGTCGATCACGCTGGTGATCGCCAGTTTCGGCGCCGCACTGGCGCTGCGCAACCTGCTGCTGTACTGGTACGGCGGGGTGCCGCAGTACTACACGCAGAACCTGCAGATCTCGATCCCGCTGATTCCGCGCAGCATCGGCGGAGGCTTGCGGGTCACCGCCGACCAGATGCTGGTGCTGGCGCTGACCCTGGCCACGGTGACAGCGCTGCACCTGTTCCTGCGCCGCAGCACGCTGGGGCGGGCCATGCGGGCGACCGCGATCAACCCGGGCCTGGCCCGCGTGGCCGGCATCGACCCCGAGCGCATCCTGCGCGCCACCTGGATCATCGGCGGCATGCTGGCCGCGGTGGCGGGCGTGTTTGCCGGCATCACGGTTCAGCTGCGGCCCACCATGGGTGTCGACCTGCTGCTGCCGCTGTTCGCGGCCGTCATCCTGGGTGGCATCGGCTCGGTCTGGGGCGCGGTGCTGGGCGGCTTCATCGTGGGTCTGGCCGAGAGCGCATCGGTGTCCATCGTCGGGGCCGAGTACCGCGCTGCCGCCGCGTTCGTGGTGCTGATCCTGATCCTGCTGGTGCGCCCGACCGGCCTGTTCGGGGAGAAACACTGATGCCCGATCTGCTTCTCGGCTGGCTGTCCTACGGCAGCTTCTTCCTGGTGTTTGCCAGCTGCTTTGCCATCATCGTGCTGGGGCTGAACCTGCAATGGGGGTTCACCGGGCTGTTCAATGTGGGCGTGGCCGGGTTCGTGGCGCTGGGCGCCTACACATCGGCCCTGTTGACCACACCCGACACGCCGGAGCGCCTGGGCGGCCTGGGCTGGCCGGTGGCGCTGGGGTGGCTGGCCGCGATGGGGGTCTCTGGCATCGCCGGGCTGTTCGTCGGCGCAGTGGCCCTGCGGCTGCGGCACGACTACCTGGCCATCACCACCTTCGGCGTCGCGGTGACGATCCAGCTGGTGGCCAACAACGCGACGGCACTGACGGGCGGACCCTTCGGCGTGCAGTTCATCCCCAAGCCGATGCAGGGCTGGCTGGGTACCGGCCTGCCCTGGACACTGGCCTACCTGGCGCTCACCCTGGTGCTGCTGGGCATCGTGTACCTGGCACTGGAGCGGCTGGTGCGCAGCCCCTGGGGCCGGGTGCTGCGCGCGATCCGCGAAGACGAGTCCGCCGCCGCCTCGCTGGGCAAGCGCCCGTTCGTGTTCCGGCTGCAGAGCTTCGTGATCGGCAGCATGCTGATGGGCCTGGGCGGCGCGGTCTATGCCCATTTCGTCGGCTACATTGCACCCGAGGACTTCCTCCCCATCCTGACCTTCCAGCTGTGGGCGATGCTGATCGTCGGCGGCTCGGGCAACAACCGCGGCGCAGTGATTGGCGCCTTCGTGGTCTGGACCTTCTGGGCCGCCGCAGGCGGCCTCTTGCGCGGCTGGGTTCCACAGGCCGAACAGGCACGTGCAGCGGCCTTGCAGGTGGTGCTGATCGGCGTGCTGATCGCGCTCATGCTGGTGCTGCGCCCGCGCGGGCTGATCGGCGAGGAAGTCACGGTGTCGCGCAGCGATTGACGGCGGCTTGGCTTGAACTACCTTGGCGTTGGCTCTCTTGGTTTTCGGTGGTGCTTCCGGGACTACCTTGGCGTTGGCGCGCACAGGGACTACCTTGGCGTTGGCGCGCGTCGCGGCAGG
>JBIKTP010000403.1:0-3698 GCA_044348035.1 Burkholderiaceae bacterium | reverse complement strand
CTCCGCCAGCATCTACATGCGGCTGGTGGACCGCAAGGACCGCGTACGCAGCGTGGACACCTTGTCCGAAGGCCTGCGCGCGCAGCTGCAGAAGATGCCGGGCATTACCGTCACGCACATCGGCCCTCTGGACTCCGTGGGCGGCAACAAGCAGATCCAGTTTTCGATCCAGGGGCCGAACCAGGACGAACTCGAGCGACTCGCCCGCCTCGCGATCGGCCAGCTGCGCGACGTGCCCGGGCTGGTCGACCTGGATTCCAGCGTCAAGCCCGACAAGCCCACGCTTGACGTGGCGGTGCGTCGCGACGTGGCCTCCGACCTCGGTGTCAGCATCACCCAGATCGGCTCCGCCTTGCGCACGCTGGTGGCCGGTCAGACCGTGGGCAACTGGCGCGCGCCCGATGACCAGACCTACGACGTCAACGTCCGCCTGGCGCCCGAAGCACGCAATTCGGCCGAGGATCTGCAGCACCTGCCCTTTGCCGTTGGCACCAATGCAGACGGCTCCACGCGCATCGTGCGCCTGAACCAGGTCGCCGTGGTGCGCGAGGGTACTGGCCCGAACCAGATCAACCGGCGTGACCTCACCCGGGAGGTGAGCCTGAGCGCCAACGCCGACGGCCGCTCGGCGGGCGAGGTCTCGGCGGACATCCGGGCCCGGATGGAGGGCATCAGCATGCCGCCGGGTTACAGCTTCAAGTTCAGTGGCGCCACCAAGGACATGGCCGAGGCCTTCGGCTACGCGATCTCGGCGCTGGTGCTGGCCATCGTGTTCATCTACATGATCCTGGCCAGCCAGTTCAAGAGCTTCCTGCAGCCGCTGGCGCTGATGACATCGCTGCCCCTCACCCTGATCGGCGTGGTGGTGGCCCTGCTCGCGTTTCGCTCGACGCTGTCGATGTTTTCGGTCATCGGCGTGGTCATGCTGATGGGCCTGGTGACCAAGAACGCGATCCTGCTGGTCGATTTTGCGATCCGCGCCCGTGCCGACAGCGTGGCGCCCGACGGCAGCGTGCTGCCGGGCCTGAACCGGCACGACGCCCTGCTGTTGGCGGCGCGGGTGCGCCTGCGTCCGATCCTGATGACCACGCTGGCCATGATCTTCGGCATGGTGCCGCTGGCATTTGCCATGACAGAAGGCTCGGAAGTGCGCGCGCCCATGGGGCAGGCCGTGATCGGCGGCGTCATCACGTCCTCGCTGCTGACGCTGGTGGTGGTTCCCGTGGTCTACTGCTACATGGACGATCTGGGCCTGTGGTTGCGCCGTTTCCTGGGTGCCGGGGGGCCACAGGCGCCAGCGCCTAAAATCGAGCGCCTGAACTGACACCGGAACCCTGGAGTGACCCGCGCGATGAACCTGGAACAAGCCCGCTTCAACATGATCGAACAGCAGATCCGGCCCTGGGATGTGCTCGACGCCCATGTGCTGCACCTGCTGTCTGTCGTCAAACGTGAAGATTTTGTGCCACAAGGCTTCAGGAACCTTGCCTTCGTCGACATGGAAATCCCGCTGGCCGGCGGCCAGTGCATGCTGGCACCGCGCGTCGAGGCCCGCATGCTGCAGGATCTGGCTCTCCAGAAGCACGAGAAAGTGCTGGAAATCGGTGCCGGCTCGGGTTACATGGCGGCCCTGCTGGCCCACCGTGCCCAGCGCGTGATCAGCCTGGAGATCAACGCCGAACTGGCCCGCAGTGCACGCGCCAACCTGCAGGCGGCGGGCGTTCTCAATGCCGAGGTCCGCCATCTGGACGCCTCCCGCGATATGCCGGTGGAGGCTCCGTTCGACGTGATCGTGCTGAGTGGTTCGCTGGCTGAAATCCCGCAGTCGCTGTTGACACACCTCAGGGTGGGCGGCCGTCTGGGTGCGTTCATCGGCGACGAACCGATGATGCGGGCCACTTTCGTCACCCGTGTCGGAGACGCGCAGTACCGCACCCTGCAGCCCTGGGACACGGTGGCGCCACGCCTGCAAAACTTCCCCGAGCCCTCCCGGTTCAACTTCTGATCGCACCAGCAGCACACCACCATGATCGTCCAAGTTCGCCCCAAAGACCTGAAAACCTGGATCGACAGCATGCGCGCGTTCGGCCTGCCGCAGGTGATCGATGTACGGGAACCCGCCGAGTTGCGCACCGCCAGCATCCAGGCGGACGACAGCTTCACGCTGCTGGCCATCCCGATGGCCAGCATCCCGGCGCGGCTGGCGGAGCTCGATCCGCAAAAGCCGGTAGCCTGCCTGTGCCACCATGGCGGGCGCAGCATGCAGGTGGCATCCTTCCTGCACGGCCGCGGGTTCGCCCATGTAGCCAATATCGCAGGCGGCATCCACGCCTGGGCGGACGAGGTCGACCCGTCCCTGCCGCGCTACTGAGCCCCATCCCCAGCGACCCGCTTTCCAAGGAAATCCATGATGTCCCTGTTCCGCCTGCTCCCCCTGGTCGCTGCCTTGGGCGCTGCATCCGTTCTTCCAGCCCATGCCCAGAACCTGGTGGAACTGTATGAGGCTGCGCGCGCCTATGATGCGCCCCTGCAGTCCGCGAAATCCCAATATGAAGCGACGCTCGCGCGCGCCGAGCAGTCCCGCGCGGGTCTGCTGCCGTCGGTAGGGCTGGCCATGTCGGCTTCGCGCACGGCCATCGACTCCAGCACGCGCCTTCCCAACTCCGGCTTCGGTTCGATCGGGGCGACCGTCAGTGCGTCGCATCCGCTGTACCGGCCCGCAAACCGGATCACCTTCGAGCAGGGCCAGAAGTCGCTGGAAGCGGCACAGGCGCAACTGACGGTCGCCGAACAGGACCTGGTCGTGCGCATCAGCCAGGCCTATTTCGATGTGCTGGCTGCGCAGGACGCCGTGGCGTTCGTGGCCGCCAACAAGACCGCAGTGTCGGAGCAGCTCGCCTCGGCCAAGCGCAATTTCGAGGTCGGCACCAGCACCATCACCGACACCCGCGAGGCCCAGGCCCGCTTCGACCTGGTCACCGCGCAGCAGATCGCCGCCGAAAACGACCTTCTGGTCAAGAAACTGGCGCTCGACCAGCTGGTGGGCCGGCCCGGCACGGTGCCCAAACCCCTGCTGCCACCGGTCAGCCTTCCCGCCCTGCAGCCGTCCGAGGTTTCCGCGTGGGTCAACCAGGCCATCGAACAACACCCTGCGCTGCGCCAGGCCGCCGTGGCACTGGAGGTCGCGCAGTTCGAGACCCGCAAGGCGCAGGCCGGCCACCGCCCGACGCTGGACCTCAACGGCAGCGTCGCGTTGGCCGCCAACGACGGCACCTCGGGCAGCCGCGTGAGCACGAAAAGCAGCACCTACACGGTGGCGCTGGCGTTCAATCTCCCGCTGTTCACCGGGTATTCTGTCCAGAACCGCGTCAGGGAGACCATGGCGCTCGAGGACAAAGCCCGCAGCGACCTCGAAGCCGCAAGCCGCACCATCTCGCAAAACACCCGCGCGGCGTTTTTCGGCGTGTTGTCCGGCCAGGGCCAGGTGAAGGCGCTGGAAGCTGCCGAGGTGTCCACGCAAAGTGCGCTGGACGCCAACAAGCTGGGCTACCAGGTGGGCGTACGCATCAACATCGACGTGCTCAATGCCCAGAGCCAGCTGTTCCAGACCAAGCGGGATCTGGCCCGCGCACGTTATGACGTGCTGGTGGGCGGGCTGCGTCTGCGACAGGCCAACGGCACCCTCAAGCCCGAGGACA
>JBIKTP010000402.1:0-3702 GCA_044348035.1 Burkholderiaceae bacterium | reverse complement strand
CAGTGGCTGCATCCAGGCCAGGGGGCAGGTCACTGGCCATGGCATCCGGTACTCTGGTGGGTGTCGCGCATCTCGGTGGGCCAATGTACCCGCAGGGCGTTCAGGATCGGGCCGCGCGGGCTCGCGCACGGCGGCAAAGATTGATCGCCGTCAATCTTCGTCGCTGTCGCCGTGCTCCGATCCGGCTGCACTCCATGGCTGCGACGGGATCAGCCCCCGGGGCGACTGCTGCCATTGCCAGGCCCCGAACGCCAGCAACGCGAGCAGCAGCAGCGCGGCAAGCCACCGGCGGTTGTGCGGCACCAGGTCGGGCCCCTGGCCCTCGATCCGGCCGGTCAGCATCGGCAGCGCCTGGTTCTTGCGGCGCAGCAGGCTGATCCCGAGGATCAGGGCGAGGTGCCCCAGCACCACCACCAGGAAGAACTCGCCGAAGAACCCATGCACCTCCTCGATCCAGTCACCGCCCAGGACCTCGCCCCAGTCGTTGTAGGTGGCATAACCGCTCAGGGTCAGCGGCAGCACCAGCACCAGCAGCGCCACGATGGCCAGCGCCATGAGCAGGTTCTGCCCCTGGCGCCAGTTCACGCCGGCCAGGGACCTCTGTTGCAGGCCCTGTCGCGCCGTGCGCAGCCAGGCCGGCGCACCGGCCAACTTGCGCAGCAACATGCCAAGGCCCGCGTGGCGGGGGCCGACAACGCCGTACAGCAGCCGAAAGGCGAGCAGGGCGGCCAGCGAATAACCCAGCGTCACATGCAGTGCCCGCCACGGTTCGCTCTCTGCGGTGACGTAGGCGCCCAGGAAACACAGAGCGAAGAGCAAGTGGAACATGCGTGTCGGCGCATCGGTCACGCGCCGGCCGGGCAAACGGACGCCGGGGGCCGAGCCACTGGTGGCTGGCCGGAACAGGGGGGTGGTGGTCATGGCGGGCTCCTTGTGCGCTTCAGTCGTTCCAGTTCCGGCGCATCGCCGGGCTCATGCCGGCCGGGAGCCGGAGGTTGTCGTCGTCGAAATTGCCACGCTCGGCGCCGGTATGGCAGGCGGCGCAGTTGGCGGGACTTTTCACGCTCGCCAGGTTCCAGACGGCCGGCTGGATCTGCCGGTGCTCGCGCTCGAACCAGGCTGTGCGGGTGATGCGGTCCTGCGCAGGCTCCTCGCGCACCCGCTTGCTGGTGCCGGCGTTGGCGCGCAGCCAGGCGAGCAGTTGCTGCGTGGTGGCGGTGTCCAGCGACGCGTCGGTCCCGTAGTGCTTGTCCAGACCGGACAACATGCGCTGCCACGAGCCTGCGGGCAGCATGCCGGGCGGATAGGCCATGTGGCAGGACGCACACTCCTGCGCATAGGCGGGTGGGGCGTTGGCCGGTATGCCGAAGCGGCCGTCGGCATGGGCGCTGCCGAACAGGGCCATTCCCAGCATGGCGGCGCCCACGGCATGCACCCATGGCAGGCGGCGGCGCGGCACGCCCACAGTCAGTGTCGTGCGGCTCATGGCTTGAGGCTCAGCAGGTAGGCCAGCACATCGGCCTTCTCCGGCGCGCTGCATTCCCGCCGGAGGACGTCGTTGCAGTTGCGGCGGAACCATTTGTCGACCTTGGCGGTGCTGGTGAAGGCGCTCGCGTTGGCGGCCGGCGCCATCGGATCGATCGCCTTGCCGGTGCTGGCGTGTTTGCCGCTCTGGGTGGGCGGGTTGCCGTGGCAGGAGGCACAGGACCACTCCCCGCCATGGCGGCTGGTGAAGAACACGCGGCCGCGCTCTGCCTGGCCGCTGGTGCCCGCCTGGGCGTTGAAGCGCTCGAGCTGCTGCGCTGGTGTGGTGTCAGCGGCAGTTGCGCCCAGCGGCTGCAGCAGCAGGCCACCGGCCAGCAGCAGCGGTCCGCTCAGGGTGCGCAGCAGGGTGGCTGCGCGGGTTCGGGTGTGTGTCATGGAGGCTCCTGGTAGGACCGGCAAGTCGGTCAGTGGGGGCATTGTTGAAAACGCGGCTTGAACCGTTCCTGAAGGCCGTGTTCATGTCCGGTTCAGGTTCTGCGGGAGACAATGCCGACATGCCACGCTCTGCGCGCACCACCCTGACAGCCTGCCGGCAAGCCTGGCAGCTGGCGCCTTGGTGCGTGCTGGTGGCGGCCCTCATCGGTGGGGGAGCGGCGCCGCTGGCGCATGCGGGCAGCAAGGACGACCATGAACGCGCCCGTGCCGCAGTCCAGTCCGGCGAGGTGCTGCCGCTGTCGCAGGTGTTGGAGCGGCTGCAGCGCAGCCATCCAGGACAGGTTCTGGAGCTTGAACTGGAGCGTGACAAGGGGCTGTGGATCTACGAGATCCGCCTGATGCAGGCCGATGGGCAGTTGCTCAAGCTCAAGGTGGACGCCGCTACCGCCCGCGTGCTGGAGTCGCGCCGCAGATGAGAGTCCTGCTGGTCGAGGACGAACCGACCTTGCGTGCACAGCTGCGCGCGGGCCTGCAGGAGGCCGGTTATGTGGTGGAGGAGTCTGGCAACGGCCGCGACGCCCAGCACCTGGGAGAGACCGAACCACTCGACGCGGTGGTGCTGGATCTGGGCCTGCCGCTGGTCGATGGCCTGACCGTGCTCAAGCGCTGGCGCGCGGCGGGCCTGACCATGCCGGTGCTGATCCTGACGGCGCGCGACAGCTGGCATGAGAAGGTGGCCGGCATCGACGCCGGCGCCGATGATTACCTGGCCAAGCCTTTCCACATGGAGGAGTTGCTGGCCCGCCTGCGGGCGCTGATCCGGCGTGCGCAGGGCCTGGCGTCGCCGCTGCTGCAATGCGGCGCACTGTCGCTGGACACACGCACGGGACGGGTCGCGCTGAACGGCCAGCCGGTCAGCCTGACCAGCCACGAATTCAAGCTGCTGCAATACCTGATGCACCGGCCCGGCAGCGTGGTCTCGCGCACGGAACTGACGGAACACATCTATGCGCAGGACTCCGACCGAGACTCCAACACCATCGAGGTCTTCATAGGCCGGCTTCGGCGCAAGCTGCCGGCAGCGACCATCGAGACCGTGCGCGGCATGGGCTACCGGCTGGTGGCCGTGGCCTGATCGCTGCAGCGCCGCATGAACGGGCTGCCGTGAGACCGGAACCGCCGCCGATGCCTGGCCTCTCCGAGCCGCTTGTCCGTGGCCGGCAACCTGCATGGATGCTGTCGCTGCGCTGGCGCCTGCTGGCGGCGACGCTGCTGGCCCTGACGCTGGCGCTGGTCCTGGCCGGGGTGTTCCTGTCGGGCCTCTTCCGGGACCATGTGGTGCGACAGTTTGCGGCGTCTCTCACGGCCCAGCTCGACCAGGTGACGGCCCGGCTGGACTTCGACCCTGCCGGCCAGCCCCTGCTGGACCCGCAGACCCTGAGCGACCCGCGCTGGACCCGGCCCTATTCCGGGCTGTACTGGCAGGTCGACGCGATGGGCGCCAGCCCCCGGCGCGCGGTGATGCGCTCGCGCTCGCTGTGGGACAGCCAGTTGGCGGTGGACGATGACGCGCTGGCAGATGGCGCCGTCCACCGGCACGAGATCCGCGGGCCTGACGGTGCCAGGCTGCTGGTGGTGGAGCGCACCGTGCGGCAGGACACGCTGGCCGCCGCGCGCTGGCGCGTGGTGGTGGCGGCAGACCTGCGTGCGACAGAGGCCGCCGTGGACCGCTTCAGCGGGGTCCTGTTTGCCTCGCTGGCGGTGTTGTTCGTGTTGATGTGC
>JBIKTP010000401.1:0-3711 GCA_044348035.1 Burkholderiaceae bacterium | reverse complement strand
CAAGCCGTCAAGCGTGCCGACCCGGATTGCCCCACGTTGATGGGCATTGGCCTGGTCAGCTTTACCGAAGTGGTGGGCGCTGGCCCGAGCAAAATTTGCGACATTTTGGGTGTCGGCATGTTTGACTCCTGCGAGATTCGCGTGCACCCCACAGGCAGCGCAATCGCCCGCATGGGCACCATCTCGCAAGGGCAGGCGCACCAGACCACGTATGCGCAGATCATCGCCACTGAGCTCGGTATTTCTTCGGAAGTGATTCAGGTCGAAGAAGGCGACACCCACACGGCACCCTATGGCTTGGGCACCTATGGCTCGCGCTCTACGCCAGTTGCCGGTGCGGCCATTGCAATGGCAGCGCGCAAAATCCACGCCAAGGCCAAGACCATTGCCGCACACCTGATGGAAGTGAGTGAGGCGGATCTGGAGTGGGAAATCGACCGCTTCAAGGTCAAGGGCAATGACGAAAAATTCAGAACCATGACGCAAATTGCCTGGGCCGCGTACAACCAACCACCCGCAGGCCTGGAGCCTGGTCTGGAGGCCGTGCACTACTACGATCCGCCCAACTTCACCTTCCCGTTTGGTGTTTACCTGTGCGTGGTCGACATCGACAAGGCCACGGGCGAAACCAAAATCCGCCGCTTCTATGCGCTCGACGATTGCGGTACCCGCATCAATCCGATGGTGATCGAAGGGCAAATTCATGGCGGCTTGACCGAAGGCTTTGCCGTGGCCATGGGCCAGTTGCTGTCGTTTGACAAGCAGGGCAATATCCAGGGCAACTCGCTCATGGATTACTTCCTGCCGACTGCGGTAGAAACTCCCGCCTGGGAAACCGACTACACGGTCACGCCTTCGCCGCACCACCCGATTGGCGCCAAGGGCGTGGCCGAGTCCCCCCACGTGGGCAGCATCCCCACCTTTACCAGTGCCATGGTGGACGCCTTTGCGCACCTGGGCGTTACACACTTCAACATGCCGCACACGTCTTACCGCGTGTGGCAACAACTCAAGCAGGCCGGCATCGCCAGTTGATTGAGGGGTTTCCCAGGGCGGATGTGCCAGCGCGCATCCGCCCTCTTGTTTTGTGAATCCGATTGAGAGAATAGTATGGAAGTCGTTCTGGACAAACAGTACCCGATAGCCTCTTCAGTAGAGGCAGCCTGGGCAGTTCTCTCCAATATGAATGAGCTGGCTACCTGCATGCCGGGCGCGCAGATCACGGAAGAAATCGATGCCACGCACTACAAGGGCGCGGTCAAGGTCAAGGTCGGCCCGGCTGTGGCGGCGTTTGCCGGCACCATCGAGATTTTGACGCTGGACCTTGAATCCCGCACCCTGAAGATGATGGGTAAAGGCGCAGACAAGGGCGGCTCCTCTGCTTCAATGGAGCTCACTGCCAAGCTGGTGCCGGCAGAACATGGCCACAGCACGCTCGAAGGCCATGCCGAAGTCATCGTCAATGGCAAATTCGCGCAATTTGGCGGACGCATGATGACCTCGGTTTCCGACATGATCCTGGCGCAGTTTGCTGAAGTTTTCTCGCAGAAAGCCCAAGTGGTTCAGGCCGGCATGACCCCGGCGGTCGGTGAAGCAGGTGCATCCGTTGGCGATTCAGGCACTTCAAGTGGCGACTCAACTGCCGCCGCAGCAAGCGCCCCGGTAGCGCCCATCGTTGCCAAGGAGTTCAATGCGCTGGGCTTTGCGTGGCTGATGGTCAAAAACTTTTTCTCCGGACTCTTCGGCCGCAAGTCTTGAACCGACAGCCTCAGCCACATGCCAGCCACATCCAATCCCATGAGCCCGGAGGGTTTGCGCGAGCAGCTCTTCAAGGCGGGGTACATCGCCGACGAAGACTTGGCCAGCCTGGTCTGGATGGGACTGGCGCTGGAGCGCCCCTTGTTGCTGGAGGGCGAGGCGGGGGTTGGTAAAACTGCAATCGCCAGGGCCTGCGCCCTGGCCTTGAACCGGCCGCTGCTGCGCTTGCAATGCTACGAAGGCCTGGATTTGAGCCAGGCGGTGTACGAGTGGAACTACAGCCGCCAACTGCTGGAGATCCGGCTCGCCGAGGCCGGGCAGGGTGACCGCGACGCGTTGCGCGACAATCTTTTTTCGGAGGCGTTTTTGCTGGAGCGTCCGCTCTTGCAGGCCATTCGTTCACCCCAGCCTTGTGTCTTGCTGATCGACGAGATTGACCGGGCCGACGAAGCATTTGAAGCTTTTTTGCTCGAGATGCTCTCTGAACACCAAGTGACGGTGCCCGAGATTGGCACCTTGAAGGCGATCAGCATGCCGCTGGTGGTGTTGACCAGCAACGGCACGCGCGATTTGTCCGATGCGCTGCGCAGGCGTTGCCTTTTTCATTACCTCGACTTCCCCACGCTGGCACGCGAAACGCAGATCGTGCGCACGCTGGTGCCCGAAGCGGCCGGCCGCCTGGTCGAAGAAACCGTGGCCTTTGTCCAGCGCCTGCGCAAACACGACCTGGAGAAAACCCCCGGCGTGGCTGAAACGCTGGATTGGGTGCGGGTGCTGTTCAAGCTGGGGCATGTCGGGCTGCCGATTGACCCGCAGTTGCTGGTGCCCTCTTTGGCGGCCTTGCTCAAAACCCGCAACGACCGCTGGCAGGTTACGGCTGAGACGGTGGCCAGGCTGCTGGATGGCCCACGCATGGGGCAGGATGTGGGCGTTGCCGGCGCGATGGCCGGTCATCAACAATAGGCAAGACAGAAGGGCTTGTTTTGAGTTCCGCTGCTGCTGCACAAGCCACCGATCCCCGGCAACAGGTGGGCGAGTTTGCCCACTACCTGCGCGCGCATGGCTTTGCGCTGGGGTATGCCGAAGTCGAGCTGATGATGCAAAGCGCAGCTGCCTTGCCGGTGCAGCAGTGGGAGCGGATTGCGGCCCTGTGGCGCGGTATTGCCTCCGGCAGCCACACCCAGTGGAGCCGTTACCCCGAGGTGCACCAGGCCTATTGGTTCCCTCACAAGGTCAGGGGCAAAACCCGTAACTCGGGTTTGACCCAGCGCTCACGTTCGCTGCCCGATCTCATCAAGCAAATGCACAGCGACATGGGCGACAGCCCGCCGGGTGCCGCCAAGCCCACTTTGGGTGTCACGGACACCCCCGGCTCTGGCGATATCGAAGCAACCGATTCGCCCAAACGCGCTCAGGGTGGTGCCAGCCGCACCGCGCCGCAAGACCAGCGCGATTTCTCGGAATGGCTGCCCGGCGACATGGACCGTTTTGAGCCGCTGGTGGAAGCCTTCAAGCGCCGGCTTCGCGCCAAACTCATGCGGCGCTATCAGGGCCATCCGGACCACGGGGCCATCCATCTGCGCCGCTCCCTGCGCTCGGCGCTGGCCACAGGCGGCGAACTGGTCAAGCTGCACCACGTCAAGCGCCGGCAGCGCATGCCGCAAGTGGTGGTGCTGGTGGACGTCAGCCGCTCGATGGAAGCCCATGCCCAGTTTTTTTTGCGACTCAGCCGCGCATTGGTAGAAATCATGAAAGCCCGTGCCTTCGTGTTTCATACCCGGCTGGCTGAAGTCACGCCGCTGATGCGCCAGCGCAGCAAGCGCATTCAGGAAAAGGTCAACGCCGTCAGCTTTGGGTTTGGCGGCGGGACACGCATTGCGCACTGCTTGGACGAAGCCCTGGATGTGCATCTGGGCCGCAGCCTGAAGCGCGGCGACTTGTTCATGGTGCTGA
>JBIKTP010000400.1:0-3714 GCA_044348035.1 Burkholderiaceae bacterium | reverse complement strand
CAATAAGTCGAGGATGCTTGAAGTGGCGAAGATTCCGTAGCGAGCGGGTCGAGGTGGCGCCGAGGAGCGCAGCCGTACAGGCGTACGGCGAGCACCACAGGCGCCAGATCGGCCCGCGCAGTAGGAATATTCGCTACTTCAATATTTGCAGGCGTTGGCGGCCATGTAGTCGGCGACCTTGATCTTCCCGCTGATGATGTCCGCCTTGGCAGCCTCGACCTTCTTCTTCATGTCGGCGGTGACCAGTTTTTCGTTGTTGGCGTCCATCGCGTAGCCCACGCCGTCTTCCTTCAGGCCCAGCACGGACACGCCGGGCTTGTGGTTCTTGGAGACGTTGTACACCGCCACATCCACGCGCTTGAGCATGGAGGTCAGCATGGTGCCGGGCTGCAGGTGGTTCTGGTTGCTGTCCACGCCGATGGCCAGCTTGCCGGCATCCTTGGCGGCCTGGTAGACACCCATGCCGG
Organism: Burkholderiaceae bacterium; assembly: GCA_044348035.1. Lineage (GTDB taxonomy): Bacteria > Pseudomonadota > Gammaproteobacteria > Burkholderiales > Burkholderiaceae_C > CAISIP01. The sequence goes on along the minus strand of JBIKTP010000400.1, from coordinate 3,247 downwards.
TGCCGCCAGCTGCGGCGAACACCACATCGGCGCCCTTGGCGAACTGGGACTTGGCGAGCTCACCGCCGCGCGCCGGGTCGTTCCAGGCCGCGCCAGTGGTACCGGTCATGTTGCCGAACACCTCGGCCTTCGGGTTGGCAAACTTGGCGCCCTGCTCATACCCGCACTGGAACTTGCGGATCAGCGGGATGTCCATGCCGCCGACAAATCCGACCTTGCCGGCCTTGCTGGCCATGCCAGCCATCATGCCCACCAGGAAGCTGCCTTCCTGTTCCTTGAACACGACGGACTGCACGTTGGGCAGATTCACGACCATGTCGATGATGGCGAACTTGAGCTTGGGGAACTCCTTGGCCACCTTCTCGATGGCGGACGCCTGGCTGAAACTCATGGCGATGATGGGGCTGGCGCCCTTCTCGGCCATGCGGCGGATCGCCTGCTCGCGCTGGGATTCGTTGGACACCTCGAATTCAAGGTATTGCTTGCCGGTTTCCTTCTTCCAGCGCTCCATGCCGTTGTACGCCGCTTCATTGAACGACTTGTCGAACTTGCCGCCCATGTCATAGATGATGGCGGGTTCGGCGGCATGCGCCTGAAGCGCTGCCGTCAAGGCCACGGTCAGCACTGCGAGTTGGGGCTTGAATTTCATGGTCAGGGTCTTTCGGTGTTGAGAAAAAAGGAAATTAGCGGCAAGAGGTTACAGCCAAGGGAGCTTAGTGACGCAATGGCCCCGGCATCAATCCGGGCTTACCCGATAACGCGCCACACCACCAGGCGGCCTTCAAGCACGACGCATGCCTGCCACCGGTGCCGGCATCATAACCACCCGGTTGCTGGAACTGCACGGCCACCGCCGCTGCCAGCCGCGCGATGATGGTGCGCCCGAGCACCACGGCGGGGCGCCACGCCAAGCGCAGCATGGCGGATCATGCCGGGCGTGGAGTCCCCCGCCGCCAGCGCCGATGGCGGCCGGGGCGAGTGTGCACAATGCGGCCATGGCCGACCCTGCCTCCTGGCACCCGATCCAGCCCGCGCACACGGTACGCGCCGGTGCGCAGCCGTTGGCTGCCCAGCTGCTGGGCGAGGACCTGGTCGTCTGGCGCAGCGCGGCAGGGGTGCTGCAGGCCTGGCGGGCCGGCTGCCCGCACCGGGGCGTGCACCTGGCCCTGGGGCGGGTCGTCGGAGAGCGCCTCGCCTGCGCCTACCACGGCTGGGAGTTCGAGGCCGGCAGCGGGCGCTGCGCGGCCATCCCCGCGCTGGCCGATCTGGCCGGGGTGCCAGGGCAGGTGCAGGCCACACGCTGCGCGGTGCAGGCCTGGGGCGGGATGGTATGGGTTGATCTGCAGGCCGACTCTGACCCAAAGGGCACGGCCCCGCCGATGCCCGGCACCGGCGACGCCGACCCGGCCTGGTTTGCGCGCACGCTCATCGTCTGCGCCAGTCAGGCGAAGCTGCACGCACACTTGCGCGCCGGTGCTTTCTTGGCCGAGGCCCCCGCCGTCTGGCAGGGCACGCTGGCGGGCCAGGCGCTGCGCCTCTTCACCCATCCGCTGCAGGCAGGCCTTGCAGGCGCCCACGCCTGGTGGTGCCAGGCGCCCGCGCCGGACCGCGTGGATGCAGCACTGGCCGCCCTGCGCCGGCTGCGCCGCGTGTGCGAAGCCGAGGCACTGCCCTGCTGAGCCGCACCTCACGCCACAGACCATGCCCTTCACCACCGACGATCCCAATGTGCGCAGCGAATGGCTCACCGTCGGGCCGGCGCAGCAGCTTGCCGGGAGCTCGCTGCAGGCTCCCGTGCAGACCCGGCTGCTCGGCGCCCGGCTGCGCCTGTGGCGGGATGCGGGCGGGCAGCCCCGCTGCAGCACCGACAGCGGGCAGCCGCTGCAGATCCGGGAGCACTACCGCTACCTGTGGGTCTGCACCGCGCCGGACGCCGCACGCCCGCTGTTCGCCATGCCGGAGTTCGACGAGCCCGGCCGGCGCATCGTGGACTGCGGCGGCATCGGCGTGGCCACCTCGGGCCTGCGCGTGGTGGAAAACTTTCTGGACATGGGCCATTTCCCCTATGTGCATACCGGCACGCTGGGCCGTGTTCCGCACACGACGGTGGCGCCCTACCGGGTCGAGGTCGATCCGCAGACACAGGAGATCTGGGCCCTGGAGTGCCGCTTCCACCAGCCGCAGGCCTCGGCCTCGGCGGCGGGCGGCATCGACGCGCACTACCGCTACCGGGTCATGCACCCGTTGTGCGCCGCGCTGTACAAGTCCTGTCCGAACCGCGCCGATGTGCTGGATGTGATCGCCCTGTTCATCCAGCCACTGGACGAGGAGCGCGTGATCGCCTATTGCCTGCTGGTGTACTTCGAGGACGCGCTAGGTGACGCGGAGATGATCCGCTTCCAGCACATGATCTTCGGGCAGGACAAGCCCATCCTGGAGAGCCACCGCCCCCGGCGCATGCCGATCCGCGGCAAGCGCGAGACCCACATGCGCTGCGACCTGACTTCGGTGGTGTACCGGCGCTGGCTGGCAGCGCGCGGCATGCGCTTCGGTGTCTTCGAGGAGGCAAGCGCGTGACGGCGTCGGCGGGCATCCGCCTGCACGACTACGAGCTCTCGGGCAACTGCTACAAGGTGCGCCTGCTGCTGCACTGGCTGGGCCTGAAATGGACCCGCATCGCGGTGGACTTCCATCCCGGGCGCGAACACCGCTCGGCGGCGTTCATCGACCACATCAACCCGCGCGGCCAGTTGCCCGTTCTGGAAGACGGCCCGCTGCGCCTGCCTGACGCACAGGCCATCCTGGTCTACCTGGCCAGCCGGTACGACCCGCAGCGCAGCTGGTACCCGGACGACCCGGCCACGCGCGGGCGCATCACGCTGTGGCTGGCCACGGCCGACGAGATCACGCGCACGGTATCGGCCGCGCGGCTGCACCTGGCCTTCGGCTACCCGGCCGACCTGGCAGCCTGCCAGCGCGCCGGGCGGGCGGTGCTGCGCCTGCTGGACGACCAGCTCGCCGAGAACCAGTGCCATGGGCAGGCCTGGCTGGCCGCGGCGCACCCGACCGTGGCCGACATCGCCTGCTTCCCCTATGCCGCGCTCGCCCAGGAGGCAGGCATCGACCCGGCCGGGTTCCCATCGATCCAGGCCTGGGTCAGCGCGCTGCGCCACCAGCCCGGTTTCCTGGCCATGCCCGGCATCCTCGACCCTGTACTCTAGGCAGATATCACCACCCAAGGAGACAA